>NZ_JANPLK010000050.1 GCF_031426495.1 Gemmatimonas sp.
CGATATCGTCTCGCGCCACCCCTGCACGGCGCGCTTCGTCAGCACGAAGCTCATCCACGCCTTCGTCACCGACAAGCCGTCGGAGCAGTACGTGGACCGCATCTCGAACGTGTTCCTCGACACGGACGGCGACATCCAGCAGGTTCTGTGGGCCATGTTCCAGAGCCCCGAGTTCCGCGACCCCGCCAACTTCGGCGGCAAGGTCAAGACACCGCTCGAGCAGAGCGTCTCCGCCATTCGCGCGGTGGGCGGCAACCTTCGGCCGCGGCCGTGGGGCGGCTACGAGTGGCCCTGGCTCTGGTACTACGTCTATGACCAGGGGCAGTACCTGTTCCGCTTCCCGATTCCGACGGGTTATCCCGAGCTCGGCGATCCCTGGATCTCGGCCAACGGCTTCCTCAACCGGTGGAAGTATGCCGACGACCTGATGATGCTCTACCCGACGGATACGACCTACCAGATCTACACCGACCCCATGGCTGAGGTGCGCCGCCTCGGCTTGACCACGGCCGATGGCGTGCTCGCCCAGCGTCGCATCCCTGGGATCTTGTCGCTCGCGCGCAAGCACGGGCCCGCGATCACCGAAGACGCCGCCCGCTTCGCGCTCGAGGCGGGCGCGCCGGCGTATCGCTTTCTGCGTCGCTATCTCGAGCGCGTGACAGTCCCGGCGGCCGCGCTCACACAGTTCGACCCGCTCATCCGCCCACTCACCCTCTGAAGTGATCTGATTGATCGCCGAGCGGCTGCCCCATGAATCTCGCTGAACTGGATCGCGCACTGCGTAGCCTCCGGCTCTCCGGCATGGCCGACCTACTCGGCGCCCGGCTGCGCCACGCCCAAGCCGAACAGCTCCGACCGCTCGACTTGATCGCGATGCGCATCAACGACGAATTCCAACGACGACAGGATCGGCCGCTCGAACGCCCGCGCGTGTAGGCGCGCTTCCGCGATCCGAGTCGCTCGCTCGATAGCTTCGATTTCACCCTCAACAAGAAGATGAATCCGGCGCTGCGCTTCGAGCTCGCCACCGGACGCTTCATCACGCAGCGCGAAGACATTTTGCTGATCGGACCGCCTGAGGTAGCGACATACTACGTCACCTCGCTATGTCGTTGGTGGTGTGAGCGATAACTGCGCGGTATCAGGAGTTGGCGGACCGCGACGGCGGTGATGGACCTGATCGACGTACGTTCTGACGGCCGGCGTGTCGAGATCCATGATGCGAATGATCCACGGCGCGGTGGCAATGACTTGTTCGGCCGGGAGGACACCGCTCGTGATCAGGGTCCGGATCACCGTGTGACTGACCTCGAGTCGTGCGGCGGCCTGCTCCTGCGTACACCAGCCATCGCGGGCCGCGCTGGTCGGATCGAAGACTGGGAGGTTCTGCGTGTGCCGCAGCGTCACGATGCGGGTGGCGTTCCACGTATTGCCACGCCCGGTCGTATAGCCGAGGCGATTGAGCACCGCGGCGATCTGATGGTCAGGGAGCACGCGCACCAAGGCGCGGACGACCGTGACGACGTCCACGCTCGTACAATACCGGTGCTGCCCTTTCCGCTTCTTCCGGACGTCCAAGGCGCTGTGCTGTCCGCCGGCCCAGCGCACGATCACCTGGAGTCGGGATTCGTCGGGACTGACATCGACGAGCAGTTCGTCGATCAGGGTGCGCACCAGGCGCTTCTTGAGGCGCGCGTCACTGCGCGGATCATGCCACACACGCGGCAAGTCCTCCGCGAGGGCGCGCAGGGCGGCGACGTCGACCGACGGGGCCGCGGCGACCGTCGCAAGTCCCGTCACGTGTCGCTCCTGCGCCGAGACCGCATCCAGCGCGACATTCCAGCGCCGCTCGAGTTCCGCCGCCACCAGCCGATTGGCGGGATCGACGGCATCGTATTGCCGTCGCGCACGCTCGGCTTCGTACCGGAGCTGTTCGAGCGCGAGCTGCGCATGCGATTGTCGCTCGGTCTGCTGCGTCCGCGCGTCGGCCGCTGCCGTCACCGCGGCGTCGATGGCGCCCGGCGCGACGACGGCAAAGACCGCATCCTCGACGGCGCGTTCGAGGGCGAGCCCGCCGAAGGAGAGGCAATTCCCGGTGCCGTGGTTGACCATCGCGCCACGGCACGCGTAGCGACGGACCTTGCCCTGACTCCCGCTATAGGCCACGTGCAGGCGCCGCCCACAGCGGCGACAGCGCAGGAGGCCGGCCAGCAGCGCCGTGCCGTGTCGCGGGGCCCCTCGACTCATGCGTCCTTGCATCTGCGCGTTCTCCTGCCGCTGGGTCTGCAGCGCCTCGTACTCGACCGACGTGATATAGCCCGGATGATGGTCCGGCAGGAAGACCGGCCAGTCGGCGGTCTCACGGCGCGTGGTCCGCTTGCTCGCGCGACCGCCACTCACGCGGGTCTCCGTCTTCGTGCGCCCGAGGACATACGCGCCAGCGTAGATCGGATTCGTGGCGAGTTTGTGGATCGTGTTGTACACGGGCAGCTTCCACGTCACGGTGCGACCAAAGGGGCCATACTCGACCGCGGGTAGCGTGATGTGTTCGCTGCGGCACCACATGAGCACTTGCCGCAGACTGCCGAGCGCGAGGAGCTGCTGGAAGATCATCCGGATCGCGGCTTGAATGCGCAGATCGGGATCGAGCTCGACGCGATCATCGCGCGTGCGCACAAAGCCGATGGGCACCGTGGTGAATAGCTCGCCGCGCGAGGCCTTGAGTCGCAGCGCTTCGACGGAGCGCTGGCGGAGCACGCCGAGCTCCCACTCGCTCATCGTCCCCTTGAGGCCGAGGAGCAGGCGGTCATTGAAGTCGCGTGGATCGTACACGCCTTCGCCATCGATCAGCAGCGTCGCCGTCAGACCGCAGAGATCGACGAGGTGATGCCAGTCGCGATTGTTGCGGGCGAGGCGCGACGCCTCCAGGGCGAAGACGGCACCCACGTGCTCATCGCACACCGCCGCGACCAAGCGCTCGAAGCCGGGGCGGACCACGCGCCCCGACCCCGAGCGTCCCAGATCATCGTCGATCACCTCGACGTGGTGCCAGCCCCAGGTGCGCGCGTGCTCCGCGAGCGCATACTGCCGTCGCTGACTTTCGAGATGCTCGTGCACCTGCGTCAGCGTCGACTGCCGCACGTACACATACGCCGCGCGTTGCAGATGCTGGGGCGTGATTTTGGCCGGCACGAGGGCACTCATGATGAGACCTCCTCGGATGGGGCGTCGACGTGGCTCCGCAGCAGCTCGATCCAGAGAGCGACGACCTGCTCGCGAACGGGGAGTGGAAAGGCGTGCCGCGAGACCGCACCGTGAGGCAAAGCAAGGTGCGCCTGTACGCTGTCGATGAGCGGGCGCGCGGGACGGGAGGATCGAGCCATGGACGACCTCGGACGCGGGGGACAGGCCACACGCCACCATGAGCAGGCAGCACTCATCGGCGTCCCTGAGCGTCCGGCGCCGCGGCCGACACGTCAAGCACGGCGTCGAGCAATCGTCGGAGCGTAATGAGCCCGGCGACACTCACCACCGGCGATGTCACCACGGTCGCCGGTGCCGCGGCGGCCGTCTCCGTCATCCACACCGGCAAGTGGGTCAGGCTGCCATCGGAGAGCGCAATCACATACACGCGCTCATCGTCGGCCGTCAGCTCGCGCTCGACATCGAGCGCCTGCCCGTGCAGTGCATGCCATGGGTACTGCACCGTGATACGGAGTTTGTGAGTATCACGTCGTGGGTCTCCCCGGGAGTGGCAAGAGTCACTTGGCGCAGGCGCTCGGCCAAGCGGCGATCCAGCAAGGGCACCGGGTACACTATCGCGAAGCGCATCTGCTGCTGGAAGAACTGACCGACGCCACGCTCGATGGCACGCGGAAGGAGGTCTTCGCGACGCTCAGCACCGTCCCGCTCCTGAGCATCGACGACCTCGGCATGCGGAAACTGCCACCGACCGCGGCCGAGGATCTGCTCGAGCTGATCATGCGTCGCTATGAACGCGCGTCGACGATACTTACGTCCAATCGGCCCGTGGACGACTGGGGCAAGCTCCTCGGTGACACGGCAGCCGTAACCGCGCTGCTGGACCGGCTGCTCCACCACGCGCACGTCCTCACTTGCGGCCCCCGCAGCTGGCGCACGAAACTTCAGGCGGCGACCGATCCCTCGGTCACCGTATCCCGCTAACCAGTCTCAGCGCATCGGCGTGGTGGCCGGTTTTGCGGTGTCGATCAGTGGCCGGATTTGAGGTGTCCACTGAGGCGGTGAGGGTTAACGCAGCTCGCGCGGCACACGCCGGAGCACCGCTCCCTTTGCCGGTGCCGAGTGCCGCAGGGCTCCATGCCGGACAGCGAGAGGCGCTGCAACCGAGTCGTCGTTCGGACGGCCGGATCTGGAAGGCGCAGCACCAAGCACTGCAGCGCTAAGGAGCAGCAGCGCCGCGGTCCGACCGATGAACCGGGTCGCACCGCGGTACTGCCCCGAATTGACCACCCTCATGCGCTGAGTTACCCCCAGCTCAGCGAACGGACTCAGTCGGCGGCTTCTTCACGGGTGGCGTCGCCGCTGGCATGACATGTCCGGCGTGTGGATCCGCGGGCTTGGGTGCAGCCTTGGGTGTCGCCTTCGCCGGTGCACGCTTAGCGGCCGGTTTCGCAGGGCTCGAGCGGCGCGCCGGCGCCGTCTTGGGCAACGAATCCACTGCCCCCATCGATTCGAGATGCTGCTGATGCGCGCGCAGTGCAGGGTCGGCGATCACGCGTGCGCGGATCGCCGGGTCCCGCAGCATCGCATCATGCATTTCACGCATCATGGCCTGCGCCGCGGCGTTCTCCGAGGCCCCTGGGGCTACGCCATGCTTCATCGCGTCGTGTGCTGCACTGGTGTCGCGACGCGCCGCGGAATCGATGCGCGCACGTGACGATTCAGAGGCGGCGTGGTTCATGCCCGCGTGATTCATACCCGCCATGGATGCCGCACCTGGCGTCGTGGCTTGCGTCGGCGTCGGCGTCGCACCCGTATGTCCCGCGTGCTCACCACCGGTGGCCTGGCCAGACTTGAAGCCGACCATCGCCCCCGTGCGGTCGTCGTGCGACATCACCGCGCCGTACGTCACCGTCGGCGTCTGGAGCGTCGGGAGAAAACCCACCGATGGCCCGCCCATGTTCTCGATACCCATGTGCCCGACCATCGTCAGCCACGCCTGCGGCGTCATCACGTACGAGGTATCGTCGCGGAACCGCCCTGCGGCCAACAGGATCTCAGCGCGTTTGTGGTCACGCGGCACACTGTCGTTCGCGAGGATGTCGCTGATGACGTCGTGCATACTGTGCAAGTTGTCAAAGATGATCGCGGCCTCCTGATACCGCGCCGAGAATACCGGCGCGACCGCGGGCGTCATCGGCATCTGGTACGGGAAGGTCCGCGGCGGGTCCTGCAGCATCTGCCAGAACCGCGCAGTCGTGGCCCGCACGCCAGCCTGACGCTCTTCGACCGTCTTGCCCACCATCAGCGGTTCGTAAAGGCCCACTTGGAGCCAGTGATAGCCCCAGATCAGGCCATTGAACTTCGGATACTGCCTCCGGAACGCGAGCGAGTATGGCTGCTCCTGCATCAGCTTCATGCTCTTGGGCTTCGAGCTGAACGCCACGTCGCGCCGCGACTTGTAGTAGTCGATAAGGCGCTGTACCTCGCGATCCTTCCCGGCCTGATCGAGCCGCTCGTCGGCGAGCACGTCGTAGAGCTGCCGGTGGAGGATGTGCGCCCACTCGAACATCTGTTTCGCTTCCGGCGCGAGTTGCACGTACTTGATCTCGATGGCGCCCTCTTCGAGCGGCACCCGCGGCGGGCGCACCAGCACGCGCTTCGTGAGGAAGTCGTACTCCTTCACGTCCAGCTCGGCGGGTGATGCATCGGGCATGGTCCAGAGCTTCTCGTACAGGATCGCGTGCCCGTAGTCGAACGCGTTGAACAACCTGTCGGCTGCCTGGTAGTTGTTGCGGAAGACCCAGTTGTGCGAGGCCTGCTGGTAAAACTGCTCGTACGTCGTCACCCACTGCGCCGCGAGTGCCGTCGGCAGGGTGAGCGTTGTGCAGATCACGGCGGCGGCCACAGCATAGCGCGCGGCCCGTCGGGCCATGCGGCCCCCAAGAGTGCGGATGTTCGACATTAGCGCTTCCTCCACGGCAAGCCGACTACGTAGGCGCCGCCAACGGTGGCGAACCAGCCCTTGTCATCTCCGGACAGCCGCGAGCCAGCGCCCACATCGAGCGCGACACGCGGTGACAGCTGCACGCGCGTGCCCACCGCGGCGTTCCACTCGAGCGGCTCGTCCGCATGCAACGGCTGACGGACGAACACTTCACCCGAGAGCAGCATCGAGCGCAGTGGCAATGGGCGGTCGACCGACACGCCACTGAGCCACCGCGATAGCTCCGACGCGCCTGCACCAACGGCATCCGCGCCGCCCGCGGCTGCCACCGGTGCGTCACCTGCCGTGTACTGCCCATTCACGTGAAAGCGCGCCCACCGAAACGTCTTCGTCGCGATGCCCTTGACGCTTGCATATGTCTCGTCGGCGGCGAGCCCACCGACGGGTGCCAGCACGCTGGCACCGATGGCGAGCGCCGGAATGCGAGTCTCGGTGTTCAGGTTGTAGAGCACCGATGCGTCGAGCCCGGTGATGCCCACGGTTTTGCCGCCTACGCCGGCATCGAGAAGGGCAATGGGCAGGCCGATCTCGACTTGTGTGCGGCGGAAGAGGCCGTAGGCGAGCTCGGGCTCGATGCCCCAGCTGTAGACGCCGCGACGGTTTCGTTCGAGGCGGAGCGGGGCCGCCTGGATCTCGAGCGCCCGGCGCTCCACTGCATAGGCGTCCTCGATCTGCAGCGGACGGCCCGCGTCGGTGTTGTAGTAGTCCGTCTGGGCAAGTGCCACCTTGGGCAGGCTCACAGCGGAAAGGGTCAGGGCGGCGGCCAGCGCGGCGCGCTGGGGCCAGCGGTTTATCGCAATCATGGGACGAGAAGTGGTCGTTGTGGGTGGCGCAGGTGTCGACCGGGCCCAGTACGTTTTGCTGGACGTAAATCATGCCACCGGATTTCGGAACTGCAGGACCCTGCGTTTTGATGAACACGGTGTTTCGGGTGGTGCAGCCGCTAGGCAGCCCGGGCAGTGGGCGTACTTCCCAACAGACAGAGGATCTCCTCCGGCGTCGTCTGGGCGCGATCTCGCGCGTTCCATCGCCGCACTTCGCGGTACCGTGAGATCTTCTCGAGCGTCTCCCCATCCGAACGCACCCACGACTGGAGCGGCGCGGGGCGAGGACCCCACCATCCGAGTTCGTGGAACGCTTCATCGAAGACGATCATGACAGGAATGGAACGAGTTCCGCTGGTGCGATGCGCGTCCATGAGGTCTGGGTTCGCATCGCGCGCGGGAATCTTCACGTCCAGCGTTTCGGACGCTCGTGCCAACGTGGCAAGGGCCGGGATCGAGCTCACTTCGTCGCCGCACCAATCCTCGAGCAGCACCAACGGATGCCGCCGTCTGGTGAGCTGATTGGCTCGGTCGACCAGGTCGTCGGCCGCCACGCTGCCCCGGGCAAACGATGCACAGAGTAGCTGATTCGCTGCCGCGACGGCGACGAACTGCTCTATCGTCAGCGCGTGTTCGTATCGCGCGAGCATGGACGCGTTGTCTACAGCATGGTCATACATAGGACACTCCGTTGCGTGATCGGCACATGGCTGATCAGCGGCTGTGCTTGAACATGAGGTCGACCAGCTCGTCGTACATCGACTCCGCGGCGGCGTCCGTCGATTGGATGGCCGAATTCGCGCAGTGCTTCAGGTGGTTGCGCATGAGCTCCCTGGACACGCTGCGCAGTGCCTCGTGGATTGACGAGATCTGCGTCATGATGTCCGCGCAGTAGCGGTCTTCATCGACCATGTTCTGGATGCCACGCACCTGACCTTCGATGCGGCGCAGGCGCTTGATGTTGCGCTCCTTCACCGCACCGTCGACCGCGACGGCCTTCCGTCCTTGTTTCGCCGCATCTTCATGAACCCCGCAGCCGCAGCTGGCGGCCGAGGTACCCGACATGCCCGGGGCATCGGGCGCGGTGTCCAACGCGTTGTCGCTCTGCTCGTGTGCTGCGCTGACGCGGCGGTGCTTCGGGCTCATCGAGGTGCTCCAGAATTCGGTGGCGCGGCACGACAGTCGTGCCGCGGAGATGGGTTTGTGCATGCGCGAAGGTCGCTACGCCGTCGCCGTGCGAAACCGCCGCAGTCGCAGGCTGTTCATGACGACGCTGACGCTGCTGAACGCCATCGCCGCACTGGCGAGGATCGGGCTCAAGAGCAGTCCGACGATCGGGAAGAGCACGCCGGCCGCGACGGGAATGCCGATCACGTTGTAGGCAAACGCCCAGAAGAGGTTCTGCTTCATCGTGCGCATCGTACGACGCGACAGTCGGATCGCGTCGGCGACACCGGCGAGATCGCCGCGCATGAGCGCGATGTCCGCGGCTTCCACCGCGATGTCGGTGCCGCTGCCCATCGCGATGCCGATGTCGGCCTTCGCCAGCGCTGGCGCGTCGTTGACGCCGTCGCCCACCATCGCGACCACCCACCCGTCTGCCTGCAGTCGTTCGATCTCGGCGACCTTGCCCGCCGGCAGCACGCCGGCAACCACGCGCGCGATGCCCGCCTCACGCGCGACTGCATTCGCCGTGCGCTGGTTGTCGCCAGTCAGCATCACAACATCCAGTCCGAGTCGCTGCAACTGCTGGATCGCCGCGCGTGACGTCGCGCGAATCGGATCTGCCACGGCAACGATACCGGCAAGCGCACCGTCGATGGCGATATACATCGCCGTCTTGCCTTCGTCACCGAAGCGATGACCCGCCGAACGAAGCGGCGCGATGTCGACGGCATAGTCCTGCATCAGCGCTTCATTGCCGACGGCCAGCGCATGTCCCCGCACCACTCCCGTGGCGCCGCGGCCTGTGTGCGACTCGAAGGCCTCCGGTGTGTCGACGGGGAGCCCCCGGTCATGGGCATGGCGCACGAGGGCATCGGCCAGTGGATGCTCACTCATGGTCTCCAACGACGCGACGAGCGCGAGCATCGCTTCACTCGCCAGCGTGCTGTCACGCACGACCTCGACGTCGGTTACCGCCGGCCGCCCCTCGGTCACCGTGCCAGTCTTGTCCAGCACTACCGTCGTGATGTCGCCGGCACGCTGCAACGCTTCCCCACCTTTGATCAACACGCCGAGCTCCGCGCCCTTGCCCGTCGACACCATGACGGCCGTCGGGACGGCAAGGCCCATCGCACACGGGCAGGCGATGATGAGCACCGCGACTGCCGCCGCAAATGCGCGGACCGCCGCTTCGCCGACACCACCGCCCGTCGTGTGGACGGCGACGAACCATACGGCGAAGGCCGCGACGGCGATGGAGACCACGACTGGTACAAAGATCGCGCTGATTCGGTCCGCCAGGCGCTGGATCGGGGCGCGGGATCCCTGCGCATCGCGCATGAGCTTCACGATCTGCGCCAGGACACTCGTCTCGCCCAGCGTGGTGGCGCGGTACCGGAACGCGCCTGTGCGGTTGATCGTCCCGCCGATCACGCGGTCGCTGACCCGCTTCGTGACAGGGAGCGACTCGCCGGTCAGCATGCTCTCGTCGACCGCGCTCTCGCCACTCACGATCTCGCCGTCCACCGGGACTCGCTCGCCCGGGCGCACGAGGATCATGTCGTCGGCGCGTACACTTTCCACCGGCACGTCCTCTTCCGCCTCACCGCGCAGCACGCGCGCTGTCTTCGGCTGCAGGTTCGCGAGCGCGCGAAGCGCGGTCGACGTTTCGCGCTTCGCGCGGGCCTCGAACGCGTTGCCGGTGAGGATGAGTGCGATAATGATGATCACCGCCTCGTAGTACACGTCAGGCGTCACCCCATTGCGTACGAAGAAGCCCGGTGCGGCGGTCGCGACGAGCGAGTATACGAACGCCGCGCCCGTGCCCACGGCGACGAGCGTGTTCATATCGGCGGAGTGATGGCGAAAGGCGGCCCATGCCCGCGTGTAGAAGTGCCGGCCAGCCCACGCCATCACACCGAGCGTGACGAGCAGCAATCCCCACGACAGCGCCGCGGCCGGGATGGCATAGAGCCATGGGGCCGCTGCACGCAGCGCGGGTGTCATGTGCTCCATTGCCCAACGCATGAATGGATCGGCCACCGGCCCGTGGTGACCGGCATTCATCACAGTCATCAAAGGCATGGACAGCAGCATCGCCGCGATACCCGCGACTCCGCTGACCCATGCCTTTTTGCGAAGTTCGCGAAACTCCGCCGCGGTCGCCGTGTCGCGCGCCGCCTGCTCCTCGAATGCGGTGCGATCCGCCTGCGGCAACTCCGCGCCATAACCGGTCGCGCGAATACCCTCGACCAGGGCGTCCGGCGAGATCGCCGACGCGTCATACGAAATCGTTGCATTGCCCATCATCAAATTCACCGAGGCGTCGACGACGCCCGGCATCTTGCTCAACGTTCGCTGAACGCGTCCCTGGCAGGCGGCGCACGTCATGCCCGAAACCGGGATGACGACCTTCTCCAACGATGTCGGAGGCGCAGCGGGCCGCGGGTGCGTGATATTCGCGGTGGTCATGGTTTGATGTCCTCGCGCGGCTGGAACTACTCTGCGACGAGCTTGCCGCGCAGCATGCTCATCCCACATGTGAATTCGTACGTCCCCGGGGTGGGAGGCGTCACGGTGATTGCGGTGGTCTGATGCGCCGGCAGAAAGGTGCGGATGCCGAAGTCGCCGAACACGACTTCCTCCGAGCAGCTCGACGTTTCCCTGCGGTCGAACAGGAGGCGCACCGGCGCGCCGGCCTTCACGCGGATAGTGGAGGGCGTGTAGCCCCCGTGGACGGTGATGGCGACTTCCTGCGGGCCGCCCGCCGCGCCTGTGGCAGCCATCGCCGGCGCACGTTCGGCGGCAAAGAAGTACCAGTTGACCCAGAGGATCGTGGTGCCGGCCGCGGCGATCACGAGCCAGTCGATGCCGCCGAGTGAGGCGAACATGAGTGATGTCTCCCTGTGAGTTGGAGGAGCGATCAGCGCGCGGAGCAGCAGCTGCTGCCCGTCGCGGCTTGCGGAAGGGCTGCTTTGGTTTCGGTTGCAGTGCCTTCGCTGAAGGCGGCCCGATATCCCGCTTCGCGGATGGCTTCGATGAGCGCGGCCGGGCTCGCGCTCTGCGGCGTCAGGGTTACTGATGCCTTACCCATGCGGACGTGCTCGACGGTCAGCCCCGGCAGTGACTCCAGCGCCTCGCGTACGGCGTTGATGCAATGCCCGCAGGTCATGTCGGCGATGGTGAGATCAAGACGTTGCGAGCCATCGCTGGTCTGCGGCGCGGAGACTCGAGCCGTTTGCCCGTTGGCGCTCGTCGTGGTGCACTGGCTGGCCGTAGCGGTTGACCCGGCCAAGGTGGTGAAGCCCATGTCGTTCTCCTGCTTGGGAAAGAGGGAAGCCGAGTGCATACCCTCATGGGGTATATGATATATACCCCCCACCCCTATGTCAACAGGCGATTCGTCCCCGGTGAATAAACCCGGCTCGCCGGTGCTGTCCGCGCCAGACCTGGTCAATCAACTCGTGCGATGCCGGCAGCTACGGCGCTTCATAAACCCCACACTCCTTCAGTCGCCTGGGTGGTGACGGTCATCATCGAGCGTCTCGGGATTTAGAGAATGAAGGAATGCGGTGCGGTGTTGCTTGCGCAGTCGCATTCATCAGCAGCACAACAGACCCACCCGATTGCATTGACTGGCCCGCGCGCTTCCGTACCTGACGGTGATCGAGCGAGTGGCCTCACTGCTCTCGTTGGCGCTTCCGCTGCTGTTCTTCCACGCTACGCTGACTCTACGGCGGTCCGCGACGTGGTAAGGTTGGGAGTGATGAGCCCTGCAGTTTGTGGTCGGCCGGCGGTCTTCGGGGACGTGTCCAGATCGGATCGATGTGATGGTGTCACCGGCCGTTCGTTGTGAGGTGCTCCTCGCGTTGCTTTCGGTGCCCACTCGGCGTTAACCAGCGTGGCTTGTGCATCGAGAACACGGTGGTCACCAACAGCACGATGCGGGCGGCGCCCGCGTTCGCGATCAGCTGAATTCTGAGCCGACGGTCATCGCGAGCTACAAGCGCGTTGGCCGAGGCGACGTCGGCGAGCTAGCTGACGGACGCATGGCGCGACACACGCGGTTGCGGATCCTCTCGAGGGGACGCCAGCTCAGCGTTCGTTCGGCGGCTGCGCGGTAGGCGCGTCCGAAACCGCGATGCTGGGCGACCGATTCGCCGGCAGCTCGAGGCGGCGCCACTGCTCCCGCTGCGACCACGCGCCGAACTCGGCGCCCGACGCCGCGCCCCACGCGGCGCCCGACGCGGCGCTCGAGGCGACGGCGGCGCCCATGCTTGGCCGGTCGTCCGCACGCTTTGAGGCGATGCTGACCGCGCTTGACGCCGCGCCGAGGAGTGCCGGCACCACCGCGAGCATCGCACCGAGGATGAGATGGAGCGCGAGCTGCGCTATGGAGCACGGTAGCATGGAGAGACCTGATCTTGAGGGTGGGATGGTGCCTAACAGCTGAGATATCCAACGAACGGGCTGACGCCATGGGCCAGACATTTGACTTGTCGAGCGGCTCGCCCCTCGGGCAGCACTCCGACGCGAGCGTCAGTGAACGCGGGTTGTCCGACGGTTGCGGTGGGAGCGAGAAGGCCGCTGGCATGATGGCGGCGACCATTGCTCGGGCGACGATGCAACGCGAAGATCGCCGCGCCAGTCGGCGCGCTCTAGCACGCGACCCACGTATTGGTAGAATTCGCATGAGAGCGTAGCGCGCACCCAAGGCGCCCCCTAGGTCGCGCCGCACCTTTGCCTTGCGGCGGCGCTTGGGCGCAGCGATCCTTGGGATTGGGCTTGGCCGGGGCGGGACGCGGATATTCTTTGGCAGGTCGCCCTAGCAGGCTCCGAGTGCGGTCCAGCGCCACTGGAAGGCACAGACCGGTAGGCACATGTCCTCCGCGGTGACGCTGGAACGCTACGTCGGGCCCGCTCTGCTTGTGCACGGGGGGGGGGCCGTCGTGATCTACGAGGGCAGCTTTGCGCCTGAGCTGGTGATTCCCTGCCACGTGCACGCCGAGCACGTCGTCAGCCTCGTGCTCGACGGGGACGGTATCGAGGAGGTCGGCAGCCGCGTGCGGCCCCTCTCCGCGCAGGACCTGTTGCTGACGCCCGCGTACGCACCACACGGCTACCGCTTCAGCCGCGGGGGCCGCTGGTTCAACATGCAGCTCACCAGCGAGTGGCTCGCGCGGGTGGCGGACGGCGCGCCGACCCTGCTGGAGACGGCGCAGATCATCCACAGCCGCACCGCTGCGGCGTGGGCCGCGCGCGTGCGCACCGAGGTGCGAGCGCGCGACGCGGTCTCGAGCCTCGCGATCGACGGCGCGATGGCGCTAATGATCGCCGACATTGCCCGCAGCCGGGTCGACTCCGCGCGCACTCGGCCGCGCTGGCTGCGGGGCGTGGAGGAGGCGCTCGAAGCGTCGGTTGCGTCGCCGCCGTCGATGGACGAGCTGGCGGCGCTCGCCGGCGTGCACCCGACGCACCTGCTGCGCACCTTTCGCCGCTTTCATGGGGCCACGATCTCGAACTACGTGCGCGAGCGCCGCATTCAGCGCGCGCGCATTGAGGTCGCGAAAGCGGACCGGCCGCTGTCGGCCATCGCGCTCGACGCGGGCTTCTCCGACCAGTCGCACTTCACCCGCGTGTTCCACCAGGCGTTCGGCGAGACGCCGGGACGGTACGCGCGCTCACTCCGCGGCCGCTGACGCGCGCAACCGCAGGTCGCGCTCCGATGTCGGGCAATGCACACTTGGCGAACTCGCCGTTGAGCAGGCGCCGCATCGACGTAAGGCGACCTAGATCCACGCGTGCCACTCTTCCCTATCGGAGTAATGTGCGATGCACCGCGCGCACGCGGCCGACCACGTCGCGCACCGCGCTGATCACCACGTCGGGACGGTCGAACTGGATGTAGTGCGACGCCATCGGCACCCTCTGGTGCCGGCCGCCGGCCGACCATGTCGCCTCGTCCGCTTGCAGCGCCTCCCACGCTGACTGCATCCGGTCACCCTGCGAGGGTGTGATGCCTTGGGCCGCGAGCACCTCCGGCAACGTCTTCTCCGTCGCGCTGAGCACCACGAGCGGTCGAGCGCCGAGCTGCCGGACGGTGCTCGCCTCCCGTAGCGTTGCGCCGAGCGCGTCGGCCTCGCGGCGCAGGGCCTCTACGGAGCTTGGGAGGTAGGCGCGCGGCACGACGTCGGCGACGGCCGGCCACCTCGGCGGCGCCGTGCCGCCCGAGCCCAGCCGCACGATGCCGGTCCACGCGAGCGCTGACCCGATCGCCATGATGCCCGTCGCCGGTTGCATGGACTTTCCGGTCGCCTCGCGGAATCGCGCGAGCTGGTCGGGGTGCGAGCCGTCGACGAGGACGATCCCCGCGACCTCGGCGTCGTAGAGGCTCGTGAACAGCAGGACGTACGGCCCGCCTAACGAGTGACCGACCACGACCCATGGCGCCGTCTCGCCACTCGTCGTGAGCGCCGCATGGAGATCCCGCGCGACCTGCGAGGCATCGAATGGGGTTGGCGCCGGATCACTCCACAGAATACCGGCGCGGCTGTACGCGCACACGCGGGTACTGCGTGCAAGCGAGTCGTGCACGGCGGCCCAGCTCAGCGAGCCGAGGTTGTCCAGCCCAGACTCCAGCACGACGGTCGGTGAGCCCGTACCCCGGCAGTCGATCTGCAGACGACGCCCTCCGATGTCAACGAGCAGGCCGGGAGGCGGGTAGTCGCGCACGGCGCGGTGACGCATCACCGCCTCGAAGCTTGCGCCCGACGCGACGACGATCGCGAGCACGGACGATGCGGCGATCAGGATTCGCATCGGCCATCGCATGGGCCGGCGCATCAGCGTTTCACCTCGGCACCGGACAGCGGGAGCAGATCGAGGGTGAGCCAGTGCCGGGTGGTGCGGTAGCGGCGGAGCAGGCCCGCGGCGCCGAGCCGGAAAGCGCCACTACACCGACGTAACGGAGCGTCCACGTCACCCCCCTCTCGCTTGCGGTACAGTATCGGATGCGCGCGCTGCGACGAACGCGCCTCGCGACAGTGGCGCCGCCGCTATCCCACGTACGACAAGAATGGCAGTGACCAGGGACCCTTCCGAGAGCTGCATCAGCCCGCCGACGACGACCTGCTCACCGACCGCCACTCCAGTCGTCGCTTCGACGAACCCGGCACGTCGAACGCCGATGGTGATCTCGCGGCGCGTCGCCTTGCCGTCGATGATCACCCACACAGCGTTGCCTCCCCCCGGCGCCGGCATCAGCGCGTCCTCTGGAATGACTACGGCCGTCGGCCGCACCGCTGTGGCGATGCGAGCTTCGGCGAACATCCCCGGCCGCAGCCGCCCACCACCGTTCTGCGCAAGCGCCTTGACCATGATCGTGCGCGCCGGTAACGCCACTACGGGATCCACGAACTCCACCGTGCCCACGAACTGCTCCGTCGGGAAAGCAGCGACCTGAAATCGCACGGTCTGATTGTTTCTGAGGACTGCGGCGTACCGCTCCGGAATGCTGAGCACGACTCGCTGTGGGTTCGTGGTCTGGAGTGACACGAGCGGCACTTGCGGCGACACTTGGTCACCCAGACTCACGTAGCGCTGACCCGCAACGCCCGCGAACGGCGCGCGCACAGTTGTTCGCGCGAGGCGCAGCGCGATCAGGTCGAGCTGTGCTTGCGCGGAGCGCGCCATCGCCTCGGCACGCTCCAAGTCCGCTGTGGCCGACGCGTTCTGCGCCAACAGGTCGCGCGTTCGGGCGAGTGTCTGCTGGGCGAGGTCACGTTCCGCCGTTGCGCGCGCCACCTGCGTGCGGAGCTCAGCGTCGTCGATCTTGAACAGCGGCGCGCCTGCGCCGAGCGGCTGCCCCTCGCGGACAAAGATCTG
>NZ_JANPLK010000051.1 GCF_031426495.1 Gemmatimonas sp.
ACACGCCTTAAAACACACACTCCCTCCACCACGCTCGGCCGCGCGCGCCACCTGCCGGCCGGTCTATGCGAAGCACGCCTTCTGGATCAGCGACCGCGAATCGACGGCGGCAGGGTGGCTTCGAGGATCGTCGCGGAGCCCATGCGACCTTCGATGCCAGCCTTGGGCTGCAGATTCACGCGCACGAACCCGTAGTTCTTCCACGCCGGCGAGCCGGTCGCGTCGGGGATCGTGTCGGCCGAGAGGCGCGACGCCATCGCGAAGATCACGCGGGGGCTGTCGAACACGACACTCGGAGCCGGGTTGGTCTTGTCGGCTTCGTACAACGAGATCGCGCGATCAGGGAACGGCGCGGTGCGACGGCCAAGATACGTTGTGTCGTTGAACCGGCCGGTGGTGTCGAGCTTGATCCCGTACGCGTTGTAGTAGTAACCAACAGGCGGGCGGAAGTAGTTCGAGTCGTTCAGGATCATGATGTTGCCACGCACTTCCACGCGACCACGCGGAACGATGGTCATTGCACCGTTTGTGGCGACCACGAACTCCTGATTGGCACCCGGGTTGCCCGGCTGCACAGGAATTCCGCGGCCGAACGTGCCGAAACGCAGGCTCGCGACACGGTTCGCATTGGCCTGACTGCGGCGCGCCCACAACGGACGCACTTCACCCGGCGCGGCACCGGCCGCGCCCGACTCGATGCTGATCAGCACCGTGTTGAGCGAATCCGTTGCCACGAGCGCCGGAGCCGACACGCGGGACACGGCCACGCGCAGGGCGATGTTCGCACCGCCGGCTCTGAAGCTGGCGCCGGTGGTGGTGAACGCGGTGTTCGTGAACACCGGATCGCCCGCCGCGTTGAGCGTCGAGTCACGACGGGTGGCCACGATGTTGAGCGCCGTCGCCGGCGCGAACTTGGTGGCCGAGTCGTTGGCGAACCACACCGTGTAGCTGCCGGTCGTCAGCGTATCGAGACCGGCGAGCGTGATGATCACCGAGTCATTGGCCGGCGTGGCGGACGCCACGATGCCAACGGGATAGGTGACGGTGCCACGCGGCAGGTTGGTGGAGGTACGGAGGAAATTCGTACCGAAACCGAGAGCACCCGCGGGCTCGGTCGTGATCGACCGTTCGTCGCCACAGGCCGTGGAAACAGCAACGGCAAGAACGCCGGCTACCAAGAGGAAAGGACGCATGTTGCGCATCGGTTATTTACCCCCGCCAATGCCGCCGGGGACGTACCGGAAGCCCAGCGTGAACATGGTGTTCAACGCAGTCGTCTTCGCCGCAGGAGGCGTCGGGAAGTCTTCCGGGAACGGTTGAATGAGTTCGGTACGGTCGCGCGCCGGATTCAGGAAATTGCGATCATAACCCTGATACTGCACCGCGCGCACGTCGAACTGGAGGCCGGCTTGCTCGCTGAGCTTGATCCAGAATCCGGCGCCACCGGTGTAGGACACGTCGTTGTTACGCGTCTCCTTGCCGTTGACCTGGGCGTCGAGAATCATGACGTAGGTACCGGCACCCGCCATCACGAACGGCGCCACCTTCTTGCCCGGATACCGCAACGTGGCCGCGAGTCCGAGGTTGACCGTGTTCACCGGCTGGCCGACGTACTGGTAGCGAATCGAATCACCACCCGCTACCGCAGCCTGACCGAAGCGCAGACGCGTGAGGAAATCCTTCTTGGTGGTGTTGCCGCGCGACACGTCGACGGTGGTCCCGATGCCCAAATACTTGGACAGCGCGTACTCTGCATCAAGACCGATCAGTGCCGCCGGATCGAGACTGGCGGCTCGCTCGGCCTGAAGGATGCCGAGACGGGTGGTGACCGTAAACTGCTTCGGCGCGATCTGCGCGCCGACGCTCGCTGCGGTCAGCGCCAATGCAGCGAGAATACCTGCAGCGCGGTTCATCGACCCACCTCGAACGAGAAGATCTGAATGTTCTGGAGCGCACCGGCCGACTCAAACGAGTAATCGAAGCGGACGTTACGTCCCTTCGCCGGGAGACGGAGACCGAAACCACCGGCCAGTCCGACCGGCGTGTCGGTGCCACGATCGCGATCATCGTTATACACGCGCTTGCCGCCGCGCACGAACAGGATGTTGCGATAGCCGTACTCGAGACCGATGGCGTACTGCGTCGTGAAGTCGGTTGACTCGTTCACGGCGACTTCGGCGTTGAGCGTGTTGTTGCCGCTGCCCTTGCCGAGCAGTGAGTTCGCCGAACCGAGCAGATCCGACGCGATTGACAGGCGGAACTCGACCGGCAGTTCAACCTGCGACGTGTACAGCGACACGCGACGGTTGTCGCTGAAGGTGCCGCGGTCGGCGGTGCTGATGACGCGCGTGATCAGCGCGCCCGATGCGCGTGCCGTGGGACCGACGTTGGAGATCGAGCCACCGAGCGTAAGGCCGTAGAGACCGGTGTTGAACTGGGTGCCGATGTCGCCAGCCACCCACTTCGTGCCGGCATCAGGGATGCCCTCGCTGATAAACTTTATCTGGCCACCAACCTGGAGACGGTCGGTGAGGCGCTTGGCGTAGCCGATGCCGACCACCGTGGACGTCCACTGGAAGAAATTGCCACCCAGTCGATCGCCAAACGGATTGAGCTCCGTGGTACGCTTGATGTCGCCCGAGCTCAGCGTGTTGAAGTGCACGCCGAGATTGCCGCCCAGTGCGGGGATCGAGAGCGCGGCGTAGGTCTGCCCGAGCCCGAGATCGCCGTACAGACTCTGGCGACCGGCAACCGCCGAGAACGACTCGGAGGTGCCGGCGCCCGACGGATTGGAAAACCACGCCAACGGACCGCTCACCGACGCGGCCGTGGCATTGGCCATCGCGCCGCTACGTGCGCCGACGCCGATGTGGAGGAAGTTGGCGCCACGCGTACCCTGACGATTCGGGGTATCCGCTGGCGTAGGAAGTAGTCCACCGGGGCCCTGGGCACGAACCGTCGTGCCCAGAAGCAGGGTGGCGGCGCCGAAGGCGCCGATGAGCCGGGTGATTTGCATCGCTGCTCCCTTAGCGGATGATCACGAACTTGCCGCGATGCACCTGGTCCTTGCCAGCCGTGCCGGTCGCAGTGAGCACATAGATGTAGAGACCCGACGCCATGTCGGTGCCTTCGCGCGTGCGAAGGTTGAACGGCAGGTCACCGGAGGTCGAGTTGTTGCCCGCGTAGGTCAGGTCGCTCTTGGTCCACATCAGCTCCTGGAGGAACTGGCCAGACACCGAGTAGACCCGCAGCACGCCTTGTTCCGGCACGTTCGTAAAGTAGATGCGCGGTACCGCGAGTCGCGCACCATCCACGCCGTCGTTATCCGAGCGCACGAGGTACGGGTTCGGCACCACCGAGACCTTGGCCAGATCGGCCTTGGTAAGTTCGGCCTTGATGCTGAACGGCGTGGCCACGAGCTGGATGCTCGAGCGCGGGTCGAACGTGCGCGTCAGTTCGAACGTCTGCTTCCAAGTCGGCTCAACCGGCAGATAGCCGCCGGCCGTCGTGGCACCGCGCGTGTTGATCGCGAGCGGATTGCAGCTGTTCTGGTCGATCGTGGCCGCCGGCCGGGTACCCGATCCGTTCACACCACCCGTGCACGCCACCAGGAACTTGTTCAGGCCGACCGAGTCAGCGAGCACCGGAATCGTACGGAAGCCGTTCGAACCATCGGCCTGTACCACCACGACGCGTGTGGTGCCCTGCAGCACCGTGCTGTCCTTCTCAACCTTCTGCAGCACGATCAGCGTGTCACCCGGCATCCAGAGCGAATCGGGGACGGCGACACGAACCGTGTCGTTGCCGGAGCCGAGGAGACGGGTGTTGCCGACGCCACCCTGCGCGAAGGTCTGGCGGGCGAGCATGGCGAACTTGACGTTCTCTTCGCGACCACCGACCGGGTCGGTGAACTTCATCGTGAACGGCACGCGAACACGAACCAGCGGGCGCGTGGTCGCGGCGCCAACCAACGCGGTCACCGCAGCCGTCGTTTCGGTGATCGTCGTGGCCTTGGCGGCCACATCGACCAACGCCGTCGTCACGGCAGACTGCAGATCGGCGACCGGATCGAGCTTGAACGCCTTCGCGCCCCACGGATCGGTAAGCCACGTCATTTCGTAGCGACCGCCCTTGATCCGCTTATTCGCAACAAGCGGACCGGTGGTGACCGTTGTGAATGTGCCCTGCACCTGCGGCACGAACTGACGCGCATTACCGGAGAGTGTGTCGCCGCTTTTACGGATCACGAAGTTCCGATCGCGCTGCACGTTGTTCGAGAGCCGCTCCGAACGGAAGCCGTTGGCCGTGTTCGACGAGTCGTCCGGCTGGGCGGTGAAGCCCGGATACAGCGGTGAGCCAACCTGGTCACGGACCTGATTACCACCGTTGGTGCCGTACGGATCGTTGATCGCGAAGATCGGCTTGTTGTCGCCGGTCACCCAGACGTAGCCGGGGTACCCGGCGGGCGAGGAGATCGTGTCGACGAACACGCGCGAGGCGCCGGTCACGCCGCGCGCCGTGCCCGGAAGCAACGTCGTACCGAAACGAACCGGGATGTCAGCGGTTGTCGTGAACGACTGCTCCTTCGCCACGAAATTCGTGGTCGCCGGTGCGGTCGGCGACGTGGTCGCACTCGGCAGCACCCAACGGGCACTGATGGTCGAGGAGACCGCACGCGTGACCGTATCCTGCACCTTACGGATGATGAACTGATTGCCGAACACCAGGCGCGACGTACCGGTCACGCTGTTCGACACCGCCTGCACGAGCACCGGCTGTGTGGAGTTACCCACCACCGTGGACGTGTCGACGCGAGCGAACTGACGGCCGGCTGCGTTGGTGATCGGCGCGTATACCGTGAGGGATGCCGGTCCCGAGGTCGCGAACGCCGAGTTGATCGTGTCGAGCGGGAAGCCGAAGGCCTCCTGTGCATTCGTGATGTAGAGCCCACGGCCAGGCAGCGAGTCGACGACGCGGAACGTCGCGTCGGAGAAGCCGCGCGTACGGGTCACAAAGACATAGTTGTACGTGCGCCCCGCCTGCAGATTCTCGGCATAGTTCGCCGTCTGCGGGACGCCCCTCACGTAGTTCACCGTGGCGACCGGGCGCCAGCCAAATGCCGGAATCGCGGCATCGATGGCACGAGTCGGCGCCGAGGTACAGGTAGCCGCGTTACCCGTCGTATTCGTGAAGGTCGTTCCACCGTCGCACGACTTGAACAGATAGACCGAGCTCAAGTTGTCGTTCGACCGGGCCCTGAGAGAATCCAGCAGCGTGGGGTTGAGCCGCAGGATACGTCGGGTGGCGACGTCGCCAGCCAGCGAATCGGCGCGCACCTTGTTCACCAGGCCGACCATGTACGGGTCAACCGGGTTGATGCTCGGATATCGAATCACGATCTGCGAACCGATGGAGGTCGCCGCGCCTCCCGTGAGCGAGTCGAGCAGTTCCCCCGAGTTGATCGTATACGAGAGACCCGCCTTCACTTCCGGATACGCGATGGGCTGCGGGCCGGCGTAGTTCGTGAGGTAGGCTTCCGTGAGGCCTTCGATGGCCCGGCGCGTGGTGACGGAGTCGGGGTTCCAGGAGAAGGCCCAGAGGAACTGCGTGGTGTCGCCCGCCTTCAGCTTGAACGGGCCGGCCGTGATCGTGCCGAGGATGTTGCCATACTCATTGCGATAGCCGCCCACGATGGTGTCGGAGTAGACTCCGTGGCAGCCAAGGGAACCGCAGCCCGGCACCGAGATCGAGTCCTGCACGCCATCGTTGTTGTAGTCCCACCTGCCGAACGGCTGCCCGTTGCTCGGATTGGTAGTACCACCCGGTACGAACTTCGGGAACTTCACACCGGCCGGCGTCGCGGGCAGCGAGCCGGTCCACTCTTCCGGTGTGACCATGCCGGTGAAGTTGTTGATCGAGAAGTCCGACGGATTGCGGCCATCGAGGAAGTCGTCTTCCTTGGACGCCAGATAGCCGAAAGCAGCACGGGTCGAACGATTGATCGCCTGTCCCGCACGGCCGACGGAGCCGGGGTGCGAGTGGTTGAATGTGATCGTGTCGTCGGCGAGCGGGCTGGTCGGGTTGTAGTAGGGATCAGCCGGGTTGCGCGTGAAGCGCTTGTTGCGCACGTCGCCCAAGGGCGACTTGAGCCACGTCATGCTCCACACACCGGCTTGGAAACCCACCGTCGAGACGCAGCCACCGAGCGTGGAGTTGAGATAGCGCTTCGGATACGACGTGCTGCAGTTACCGCTCGTGCCGGCCTTCGACGCCAGAATCGTGTTCGTGCCGAAATCGAAGTACAGCGACATGTACTGGTTGCCGTCGGTGACCGACAGGAAGCCCGGAGTCGTGCCGAAGTACAACGAATCGTAGTCGACGCCCGTGCCGTACACGGCGGCCGACTTGTTAACCATCTGGACCTGATAGAACTGCGTGTTGCGCGTGGCGGGCGAGGCGAACTGGTAGCTGTCCACGCGGAGCTCGAGGCCCAACGGGTAGCCACCGTCCAACGGCGTGCCCGAACCACCCGGCACGATCCCGCCATAGCGGAGCTTCTGCTCACGATAGTAATCGGAGATGAAGCCGTACACGCTCTGCGTACCCAGGAACTGCGTGGCGTCTAGGCGCGCGGCCGGAAGACGCCAGTCGTCCCAACGGAACGTGCTCTTGTTCGCGTTGAACGTGTTCAGCCACACCGAGTCCTGCACCACCAGCTTGCCCCTGAAGCCCTCGGAGCCCCAGGTATCCGGGCAATCCTTTTGCGCGAGCAGCGAGAAGCCGGTGGTCGTGTACACATTGCCGTCGGACCGGCACGACGAGCCATCCTGCGCCGTAACGCCAGCAAAGCTCTTGCCGAACTGGGCGTCGGCCGCGCCCCACTTGCGGCTGGACGACACCAGCGTTTCCCAAGTGAGCGACGTGTAGCCGAGCGTACCGGTCATGTTGTTAATGCGTGGATTGACCACGCGAATCTTCCGGAATTCCGTTGGAGGCGCCGCCACCACGAAGCCCATCTGGAAAAACACGTGGAACTGGCCCGCTGTCGCACTGACCGCGCGCGCGCCGAAGGCGATGTCGCCCTGGTTCTGCGGCACCGGACCGCCTTGGCTGGCGATGGCTGCACGGTAGGTGCCACTCATACGCAGTGTGCCGAACGCGAGATCTTCCGCTGCGAACAGGTCGAACCCGTTCTTGGCAGGAATGGGGATCTGGCGGATCGTGCCGTCGGGCAACATCTCGTCGAGAAAGTTGACCTTGGCCTGCGTGGCGCGCTGCGCCTCCGCCACACCGGACACGATGATTGAGAGGCCGGCCAGCACTGCAAGGGTACCCAAGGCGCGCGAGACTCCGCGCGCCCCGAGGCCCTGTGGCTGTCGGCGGGAAGTATTGGTAGTGAAACCCATGAGGTTTACGCCGTCCATGCTCAGAAGTTGACCGACAGGCCGGTAGAAATGCTGCGACGCAATCCGATGTTCTGGGGCTCGTCGAACGCGGTCGAGGTATTGTCGCCGGAGTTGCCGATACGACGGTTCGCGAAGTCACGCAGACCGGCGTCGCAGGTGCCCGTGTTGTTGAAGACCTGAAGGCAGTTCTTGCGATCGAGCAGGTTGTTCACGCGCAGGAAGCCCGAGTAGCGCAGGTTGCCGATGCGAAAGGCCTTGTCGAGCAACAAACCCACGTCCTGCGTGGACGGCTGACGCGCCGAGTTCACTTCACCGGAGTTGTTCAAACCGATGACGCCGGCGGCGGCGCCGCGAGTCGGCGTGTACGGGATACCCGACGTGATGTTGTAGGTGATCGAGCCACTGAAGTTCTTGAGCAGCTTCCCGGCGTTGAACGGCAGGTTCGGCACGTCGTTTCCGACGCGATAGAACAGCTGCACGTTGAGGCGCTGCGGCTGGTCGACGTCAGTGAGCGTTTCGACGTTCTGCGCGCGGAGCGCTTCGTCGGTGCGCGACACTTCGTTGGCGCGATCGGGCGGGCGCGCGTTCGTGGTGGAACGCGAGAGGCCGTAGTTGATGTCGTAGCCCCAGCGATCGGCGAGGCGACGGCGGAAGGCCACTTCCACACCGCGCGACGACAGGAAGTCGCCGTTCACGATGATGTTGTACGTCGGGAAGGCGCCGGCGTACGTGCTGCCGATGTCCTGCGCCGCGCGGCTGCTGCGGATACCCGTCAGGCCGGTTTCCGAGCGGCTGAACACGGCCACCTGGATCGAGTAGCCCTTGCCGATTTCACCCGAGTAGCCGACTTCGAACTGCTTGGCCTGCTCGAGGCGGAGGCTCGGATTGCCGACAAACGAGGGATTGTCCGGCTGCAGGTTCGGCGTGCACTCGGACGTACCGGGCTTCACCTGACCGGCGGCGCAGTAGTTGTCGCCCGCGCCGGCCGTGGTACCAATCCCGGTGTTGCGGTACGTGTTGCCATACAGCGGGACCATCGTGTAGCGGCCGCCGTTGAAGAACACCTGCGACCGCTCGGTGAGTGGGAAGGCCACACCCACGCGCGGGCTGAACGCCGTACGGGCGGGCGACTCGCGGAAGTCGTCGAGCTGAGCGATGGCCGTGGCCGTGTCGAGCAAACGGGCGCGCTGCGTTTTGGGATCGATCGGCGAGGCGGCGCATCCGGCGAGGCCGTAGGGCTGTCCGGCGGAGTTGAGCATCTGCTTCCCGGCCACGGACGCACCCGAGCACACTTCACGCGCCGTGGTGCCATTCGACGGATCGAATGGATTGGCCAGCGATTGGCCGCGAGCACGGCCGTAGTCGAAGCGACCACCGAGCTTGATCGTGATGAAGTCATATTCGATCACGCTCTGGATGTACGCTGCGGCTTCGATCGGCTTGCCACGGTACACCTGGTACACGTTGTTCTTGATACCCGACGTCGTGCTGGCGTCCTGCTGCACGTCGCTGTACGCGAAGTCGTGGTTCACGAACTGGGCACCGATCTGGATGTTGTTGTGATCGGTGACCTGCGACTGGAGGTCGGCCTTGATGGTACGGGTGGTGTACTTCTCACCACCGTAGATGCCCGACGCGATACCCTGGTACGGGACGCGGTCGCAGCCAGTGAAGCCGCCGCAGATCGACAGGAACGACTGGTCGAAGTTGCCGTAGGCGAACGGACCCGGGATACACGTGCCGAGGAACACAGCGCAGGTGGTGCGCTCGAAGTCCGTCTGGGCGACGCGAATGGTGAGGTTAGAGCGGCCGAAGCGCTGTTCGAGCGAGCCGATGAGCAGCTTGCCCTGATCGCGCACCGACGGCTGAATCAGGTCGCGAGAGGCGCGGTTGTCGGCGCCCGTGAGCGCGAAGAGCGAGTCGGTGCGGTTGTTCACGAGGCCGAGCGGATCGCCACGGTAGGCGAAGAAGTAGCGGCGATCGTAGCCGCGGTTCTGACGCTCGGAACCGACAGCCGTAAACTTTATGGTCGTGTTGTCGAACGGCAGGAACGTGAGCTTGCCGACCACCGACGAATTCTGCGTGCCGCCGAACGCTTGGAAGCCCGGAACAAGGTCCTTGGTGGACACGCCGAGGATGTCGCCAAGCACGAGCGGCGCATTGGCCGTGTACACGTCCTTGTCGAATTCCAACACGCGCTGGGCCTGGCTTTGCACTTGGCCGGCCACGGAGTAACGCAGCTTGCTCTTGGTACCCGGCACCGGCCCCGAGAGGTAACCGCGAAGCAGGTTCAAACCGAGGAGCTTGTCCTGCTCGGTGCCGAAGATGCTGCCGGGGAGCGTCGAGTTCTGGAAGTCGATGGAGCCCGACACTTCCGAGCCGCCTTCACGCACGGCCTGGTTGATGACACCGGCCAGCGCGTTGCCATACTGCGGCTCCATCGCGCCACGCTGGAAGTCGACCTGCTGCACGGCCAACGCGCTCATGCCCACGGCGTCGTTACCGAACAGCGGGTTGTTGATGGCGATACCGTCGATCATCGACAGCGTCGCGCCACCGCGGCTACCACGAACGCGCAACGCGGGCGTGGTGCTGCGCTGTTCTTCCGCGAGCGACACGACCGAGGTGTTCTGCGGGACTTCCGTGAACCCCTGCTGCAACGCGAGCACGCCGGCGATGCTGGTGACCGGCAGCGACGTGATCTGCTCGGCGGTGACCGTCGTGCGAGAGCCAACCTGACCACGCTCCACGAGCGGGGCGACGTCGGCTTGCACGGTGATGGCGGCCAACGTCTGGTTCGACGAGCGCAGCTTGAAGTTCTGTTCGCGCGTCGCGTCGATCGAGATCGTGACGTTCGTGGCGGTCACGCTCTGGAAGCCGAGGCGACGGGCCTGAACCGAGTAGGATCCGGGAGGAACCTGAATGATGAAATAGCGGCCGCTGGCGTTCGTATTCGAACCCAGCGTCGTCCCTTGAATGACCACCGCAACGCCCTCGACGGGCTTGCCTGATTCCGCGTCGGTCACAACACCGGTCAACTTACCGGTCTGTGCCTGGGCGGCGGTGATCGGCGCGGCAAGTGCCACCACGCCTAGGACCGTCGCGATAAACCACATACGACGTCCGAAAGCCCTCATCTGCTCCTCCGGGAGGCTAGTACTGCGGGACAACGTTTCGACCGGTGGGACCGAGTCGAGAACGTCTGCAACGCCATGCCAGGACCCGGGCAACCTTCGGGAAGGGTGAGGGTACTGACATGACACTGGAAAACGCCGGCGCAGGGGCGCGTCGGCGGGAAAACACGTGGGGTGGGAACAACAGTGGTAGGGACAACAGTGGTTGGCACGGCACACACTTCCGCTCATCACTGAGGGGATGACTGTGACGCAACCGTGGCGGCAAGCTAGCAGGCCGCACGGGACTGTCAATCACCGGCGAGTGGAGTAGTCGCCAGATCGTGGGCGCGACAACGCCGCTCTACGACGCGATTCGCTCCCGACGTCGGCACCCGAGGGCGACCACGCACCGATAAGGTGAGGAACAGCGCTGGGATGAGCCACGTCACCGAGGCATTTCGCCCCGCCTCGCTGGGACAAACATGGGCCGAAACGTTCCACAGCGATTTCTAAACGGAGATCGCGCAGTCTGCACCGGCCAGTCGCACCACTGAGGTAGACGCCGTCCGCGCGCGGAAGTATTCCCACAAACGCACAAAGACCGCCTGAAATCAGACGGCCTCGTGCATTGCAAATATTCTGGGACGAACAGCGCTGATCAGCGCACCCGTGACCGGTAGGTTCGTGACAGACGCAGCGTGGACCCGTTGCCGAGCATCAGCAGCCCATCGCCCCCGGGCAGCGGCGACATTTCCCGCACGCGATCCATGTTGACCACGATGCGGCGGTGAATGCGCACAAACTGGCGCGGATCGAGCGCCGACTCGATGGCCGTAATGGTGCCTCGCGTGCGGTACTTCTCGCCGGCGGCATGCACCAGGATGTAATTGCCGTCGGCTTCGAACCAATCCACATCGGACAGCGGCACGAACCGCGTGCGTCGTCCTTCGCGCACCAACACGCGCAGCGGACGGGCATCGCCGCTGCCCGATGAGGCACGGCCACCGTCATCCTGCGTGAGGTCGAGCACCGGTTCTTCTGCCTCGTCACGCGTGAAGCGCGCGAGCGAGTGTTCGGCATTCCGCGCGGTACGCCACGGCGTGGACGGAATCAACGTCCCGGTGGATTGGCCACTCGCGCGTTTGCGGCGGCGCGCATCGGCCCCCTCTTCCTGCTCCATCGTCGCCGCATGGGCGTGCCCGTTGCCGTTGGCATGCCCGTTACTGGTCGCACGCGTGAACAACGCCCCGAGCTCGAGATTTCCCGACGCGTTCGCTTCGCCGATCAGTCGCTGCAATTCGTCGGCGGTACGCAGCAAGGCCACCTGCAGCACCTGCTGACGCGCGCGTGCGATCGCGTCGCCCAGACGATCCGCAACGACCGGTACCGGCACGAAGTCGGTCGCCTGCAACTCGAACGCGTGCACGGCGTCTTCTTCACGCGCCGAGGCGAAAACGATCGCGGTCGGACGCTCGGATGTCGACAGTGACTGCACGAACGCAAAGCCGGACATGTCGGCCAGCTCCGCACTCACCAGCGCGATATCGGGAATAGGAGAGAGCGCGGCACGCGCCGAGACGGAATCGGCGTGATACCCGAGTACCGACACGTCGAGCGAAGCGGGTAGGTGGGCCAGCTGTTCGGGCAAGGATGCCGGAATCTGGCCGAGAACTACGACACGGAGAGCCATGAGTGTTGGTGTAAACGCGAGCAGACATGCTGCGATCACGACCGCGGCGTCGCGAGCTGCCAGACGACAGTGCACACCGGGGGCGCCATAGAGCATACGGACCACGGCGTCTGGACGTTGCGTCCAAATGACGAAACCATCAGAAATCGCCGCGTACGGGGTCGCCACAAGCAAAACACGTGGGACATGGTCAAACCCATGTCCCACGTGTGAGGTCCCTCGGCTTCGACGACTTACGCCGCGGTCGTCGCCGTGGCGTGCTCGGTCACGACGCGAACCTGATCGTCGATGATCTGGAGAAAGCCACCCTCGACGCCGAAGCGCTTTTCGCCCTCTGCCGTATCGAGACGCAGCGTGCCCTTGCCCAGCAGCGTCATCAGCGGCGCGTGCATCGGCAGAATGCCCATCTCGCCATCGAACGCCGGCGCGATGACGCCCCGCGCGGTGCCTTCAAACAACACGCGCTCGGGGGAAATCACCGACACCTTGAGTAAGTCGCTCATGCTATCAGCTCTGGAACTTCTTCGCGTTGGCGACCACGTCGTCCACGCCGCCGGCCATGAAGAACGCCTGCTCCGGCAGGTTGTCGAACTCGCCGGCGCAGATGCGCTCGAACGAGGAGATCGTCTCCTCGAGCTTCACATACTTGCCGGGGATGCCCGTGAACTGCTCGGCCACGGCGAACGGCTGCGACATGAAACGCTGCAGACGGCGCGCACGACCCACGATCTTCTTGTCGTCTTCGGACAGTTCGTCCATGCCAAGGATTGCGATGATGTCCTGGAGCTCCTTGTAGCGCTGCAGGATGCGCTGCGTGGTGGTCGCCGCATTGTAGTGGCGCTCACCGATGTACTGCGCATCGAGAATGCGCGACGTGGAGTCGAGCGGGTCCACGGCGGGATAGATGCCGAGCTCGGTGATCTTCCGGTTGAGCACGACCGTGGCGTCCAAGTGCGCGAACGCCGTGGCGGGCGCCGGGTCGGTCAAGTCGTCGGCCGGCACGTAGATGGCCTGCACCGACGTGATCGAGCCGTTGCGCGTGGACGTGATGCGCTCCTGCAGTTCGCCCATTTCCGTGGCGAGCGTGGGCTGGTACCCCACGGCGCTCGGCATGCGGCCCAGGAGCGCAGACACTTCCGAACCGGCCTGCGTGAAGCGGAAGATGTTGTCGACGAACACGAGCACGTCGGCGTTCTCGACGTCGCGGAAATATTCGGCGACGGTAAGACCGGCGAGCGCGACGCGGAGACGGGCTCCTGGCGGCTCGTTCATCTGTCCGTAGATCAACGCAACCTTGTCGAGAATGCCAGCTTCCTGGAATTCGAGATAGAGGTCGTTGCCTTCGCGCGTACGCTCACCGACGCCACAGAACACGGACTTACCACCGTGTCCCTTCGCGACGTTGTTGATGAGCTCCTGAATGATGACCGTCTTGCCGACGCCGGCGCCGCCGAAGAGTCCGATCTTTCCACCCTTAACGAACGGGGCGACGAGATCGACGACCTTGATGCCCGTTTCGAACACTTCCGTTTTCGGGAGCAGATCGACGAAGTCGGGACGCTTGCGGTGAATCGGCCAGCGCAGCGCGTCCTTCGGGATCGGTGCGCCTTCGTCCACCGGCTCACCGAGCACGTTCAGAATGCGGCCGAGCGCGGGCGCGCCGACGGGCACGGTGATCGCGCCACCGGTGTCGACGACATCCATGCCACGCGTGACGCCGTCGGTGCTCGACATGGCGACGGCGCGAACCTGATTGCGACCGATGTGCTGCTGCACTTCGGCGGTCACGGAGATCACCTGTCCATCAGGCGCCGTGCCTTCCACCCGCACCGCGTTGTACAACTCGGGCAGATGATCGTTTTCGAAGGCCACGTCGATGACGGGACCGATAACCTGAATGATCTTGCCGACAGTGGTCGGCGCGGCAGTGGTAGCCATGAGACTCTATATGGAGATAGGGAAATCAGCCCTGCAGTGCCGATGCGCCGCCGACGATTTCGGCGATTTCCTGCGTGATCTGCGCCTGCCGCGCCGAGTTGTACGTGCGCTTGAGCAGTTGCAGCATCTCGGTCGCGTTGTCGGTGGCGTTCTTCATTGCCGTCCGACGCGCGCCCTGCTCACCGGCGGCGGTTTCGACGAGCGCCCGGTACACGGTGTTGCGCACGTACAGCGGCAACAACGCTTCGAGGATTTCGTCGGCCGACGGAGCGAGAATGAAATCGCGCGACAACCCGGCACCGGCCGTGGTCGGTGCCACGACCGGCAACACCTGTTCGGTGGCCGGCGGCGTGGAGAGCGCGGACTTGTACTTGGCGTAGGTGACGTGCACCGCATCGAGATCGCCCGACGCGAAGCGCGTCATGAGCGTGTCGATGAGCGACGTCGCATCGGCCGACGTGGGCTTGTCGCTGATGTCGGCGCGCTGTGACGCGAGCTCGCGTCCCAGATACTTGAAGAAGCCGATGCCCTTGCGACCCACGATGTGCAGCTCGACGCTGACGTCCTTCCCTTCCAGCTCCGCGAGACGCGCGCGCGCTTCACGCAGCAGGTTGGTGTTGAACGCGCCGCAGAGGCCGCGGTTCGCCGTGAGCACCACCAGCGCCACTTTCTTGATCTGCGCCGGACGACGCAGCAGCGGAAAACGCTCCGCCAGTTCCGGCGTGTACACATGCGACAGCACCTCGCCCAGCGCCAGCGCGTACGGACGCGCTGACGATACGCGATCCGCCGCGCGCTTCATCTTGGAAGTGGCGACCATTTCCATCGTGCGCGTGATCTTGCGCGTGTTCTCGACGGACTTGATGCGCCCCTTGAGTTCGCGGCCTTTGGCCATCTTACAGGCTCTTGGAGTACTGCTCGATGCCGCGCTTCAGCTCCGCTTCCATTTCCTTCGAAAGCGCCTTGCTGGTGCGGACCGTCTCAGCGACCTGCGGGAACTGCGCGCGCATGAACTCGAGGAATCCCTTCTCCCACGCCCGCACCTTGCCGGTGTCGATCGTGTCCAGGAGACCGTTGGTCACGGCGTAAATCACCATCACCTGCTCCTCGAACGGCATGGGCTGATACTGCCCCTGCTTGAGGATTTCCACGGTACGCGCACCACGCTCGAGCTGACGCTTGGTGGCGGGATCGAGGTCCGACGCGAAGGCGGCGAAGGCTTCGAGTTCACGGAACTGCGCGAGGTCGAGGCGGAGACGGCCAGCCACGCTCTTCATAGCCTTGGTCTGGGCCGAGCCACCGACGCGCGACACCGAGATACCGACGTTCACGGCCGGGCGAATGCCGGCGTTGAAGAGGTCCGTTTCCAGGAAGATCTGTCCGTCGGTGATCGAGATGACATTCGTTGGGATGTACGCCGAGACGTCGCCGGCCTGCGTTTCGATGATCGGCAGCGCGGTGAGCGAACCACCCGGCTTGAGGATCGTCTTGCCATCGACCACACCGTCGTCTTCGCGCAGCTTGGCCGCGCGCTCGAGGAGACGGCTGTGCAGATAGAACACGTCGCCGGGATAGGCTTCACGGCCGGGCGGACGGCGCAAGATGAGCGACAGCTGACGATACGCCGCGGCCTGCTTCGACAAGTCGTCGTACACGCACAACGTGGGCTTGCCCTCGTTGTACATGAAGTACTCGGCCATCGCGCAGCCTGAATAGGGCGCGATGTAGAGCATGGGCGCCGGATCGGACGCCGAGGCGGCGACGATGATGGTGTAGTCGAGCGCGCCGGCCAGACGGAGACGTTCCACGACCGTGGCGATCGTGGAGGCCTTCTGACCGATGGCGACGTAGACGCACACGACGCCCTGGCCCTTCTGATTGATGATCGTGTCGATGGCCACGGCGGTCTTGCCCGTGGACCGGTCACCGATGATGAGCTCGCGCTGACCGCGGCCGATCGGGATCATCGAGTCGATGGCCTTGATGCCCGTCTGCATGGGCTCCTTGACCGGCTGCCGCACGATGATGCCGGGGGCGGGCGACTCGACCTTGCGGAACGCGGTGCTGCGGATCTCGCCGAGACCGTCGATGGGACGGCCGAGGGGATCAACGACGCGACCGATCAGCTCCGGTCCGACGGGCACTTCCAGCACGCGGGCGGTGCGACGGACTTCATCGCCTTCCTTGAGCTGGAGGTAATCACCGAGGATGATCGCACCGATGTTGTCCTCTTCGAGGTTCAACGCCATGCCGGTGATGACGGCCTTCGTTTCCGAGGCCGTGAACTCGAGCATCTCGCCTGCCATGACCTTGCCCAGGCCATAGACGCGGGCAATGCCGTCCTTCACTTCGAGGATGGAACCGACTTCCTCGACATTGAGATCGGCGAGATCCGCCGCTTCAATTTCGCGGAGGAGGATGTCTTTGATTTCGCCGGGGCGCAGGGCGGTCTGAGTAGCCATGAGGCAGGGGCTTTATATGCGTGGTAACGATTCGGGGACAGCTTGTGAAAATTATCACAAGGGGTGAGTCGGTGCAACCCGGCTGTGCGGGACAACAACAGCGACAGCTTTACCGCTGATTTTCGCCGACAACACGCCGATGGTATCGTCATCGACGACAATCGGCACATCGACGTCAGGCTGTCACTTTTTTTGCTTAACAACAAGAAACGCAACGACTTGTAATGGCCCACAGGGCAGTCGGCACGGTCGCGACTATCCGCGCCATATCAGTGGAAATTCGCGGTGAAGCTGTTGTTGTGTGGGACTTCGCGGATGCTGGTGCTGCGGCCTGCCCCTAACTGCCCGCCGGATCGCCGAACGCGGCTTGGCCAAAGCGCTCCAGCAGGTCGACAGCCCGCAGGCGGGACAGGCTGGAGGCGCGGGCGCCGACCAGGCGCTGGGTGGTGCTGGAGAGGTGGGATGAGCTGGCGAACCCGAGCACCTGCGCCACATCGCGAACGTCGAAGCCGGCGTTCTTGGACAGCTCGGCGGCGGCCAGCACCCGAACCAAGTCGATGACGCGCTTCAGGGTCGGTGCCTGTCCCACGGCGAAGCTGCGCGAGAGGTGCTCGCGCGACACGCTCAGCTCCTTGGCCAACTGGTCGGTGCGCACGGGTCGGCCGGCACGACGGACGACGCTCTGCCAGACGGCAATTTGTAACGGCGTTTCGAGATGCAGCATGGCCGGCGGCTGCGACAGCGCGCGCTCGAAGCGGCTGGAGAAGGCGCGACGGAGCACGAGTTCGCGGGCGACGCTGTCGTCCACGCCTTCCACGAGCACGTCGGTCACGCCGGCATCGGCCGCCCGCGCGACGAGCGGCGCATCGGCCGGCAGCAGCGTCGTGATCAGTACGAACGGGAGACTCGGAAACTCTTCGGCGCGCGCCATCAACCGCTGCGCGTCGTCGCCGGCACCGGCATCGATGATTACGACATCGACGAGTTCCTTGATGAGATACTCCTCGACATCGGCCGCACTCTTGGCGGCATGCACGTGGGCACGACGACGCGGAAAGGCCGCCCGCACGAGGGCCCGCGCGCGCTCGCGCTTGAGCAGTGCGACCACGCACATCGGGGGTGCGCTACTGTCGGCCCCGGTACGCGCCGCCATCAGCGGGAGTGCTCGGTGTGCACGCCGGCGCGCGGCGTCGGGCGTTGCGCGGGATCGGCCGCCGGGTCTTCCCCACGCACCATGGCGTTGGCGCGCATCAGCACGTCGCGCGCATTGGCGTAGGAGACGAGCTTCGTGGCTTCGTCGAAGCTCGCCCAGCGGCAGGCCGTGATCCCTTCGGCCCGCTGCGGCGTGGTGTCCGATGCGTCGCTGCGCATGAGGTAAAAATGACAGACCTTGTGCACGAGGCGACCGCGAAAGCGGAAGAACCAGTCGATGGTATCGATCGCGCCGTCGAGCGCGACGTCATCCAACCCCGTCTCCTCGCGCACTTCCCGCAACGCGGCGGCGTCAGGCGGCTCGTCGGTTTCGAGATGCCCTTTGGGGAATCCCCAATTCTGATAGCTGTCGCGAATCAGCAAGAACGTCGGCTCGCCGTCCTGCACGCGATACACCACGCCGCCAGCGGAGGTCTCGAGCGTGGCGCGCCCGGAGCGTTTCTGCGGATCCCGCGATGACGTCACGACGATGCTACCGGCGGATGCCGCGCGAGGACACGACTCAGCTCGCCGTGGCTGCGACGCCAATGAGCGGCGCACTGCCTTCGAGTGTCGCGCGTCCTTCGATGAACTGCCGCACGAGCGGATCGGTGCTATGCTGGATCTCGTCGACCGTGCCGACCGCGCGCAACTGGCCTTCGTACAGCATGGCGATGCGCGTGCCCACGGTATAGGCGCTGCGCATGTCATGTGTGATGACGATGCCCGTCACGCCCAGCTGCTCACGCATGCGCACCATGAGCGCATCGATGGTGGCCGAGGTGACCGGATCGAGACCCGTGGTGGGTTCGTCGTACAGGATGTACTTGGGGCGCAGCGCGATAGCGCGGGCAATCCCGACGCGCTTGCGCATACCGCCCGAGAGCTCGGCCGGCATGCGGCTTTTTACATCGGGCAGATCGACCAGCGAGAGCGCTTCGTCCACGCGCGCGGTGATTTCCGACTCGCTGAGTTCACCCTGCTTGCGCAGACCCATGGCGACATTCTCACCGATCGTCATCGAGTCGAAGAGCGCGGCGAATTGAAACACGTACCCGATGCGTCCGCGTAGGGCGTACAAGTCTTTCCGCGAGAGCTGATCGATGCGGAGACCATCAACCCACACTTCGCCTTCGTCTGGCTCGAGCAGGCCGACGATGTGTTTGATCGCCACCGACTTGCCGGTTCCCGAATAGCCGATGATCACCATGGTCTCGCCTTCGTTGACCTGAAGGGAGAAACCGCGGAGCACCTGCTTGGGCCCGAAAGCCTTATGGACGTTCTTGAACTCGATCATGAGGTCACAAATGTACCGCCAAAGTTCGGCGAAGGTAGGCGTGCATCCGCCGGCGAAACGCAGGAGGGGCGCCCGACCGTCGGGCGCCCCTCGTTTCTGCATACCCCGCTGGCGCCGCGTTGCTTCGTGACGCGTGAGACGCGCGTTATGCGGCGAAGCTGGACAGGGCGCGACCCACATCGCCTTCGCGGAGGCGTTTGAGGGCCCGGTCACGGAGCTGACGCACGCGTTCGCGGGTGACACCGAGCATGCTGCCGATCTCTTCGAGCGTGTGCTCGCGGCCGCCTTCGAGGCCAAAGTAGAGTCGAAGCACCTTGGCGTCGCGCGGCGGCAAGGTGGAGAGCGCCTGCTCGATTTCATCGGTGAGGAAGCGATTCATTGCTTCTTCTTCGGTGTCCGGCATCTCGTCGGCGACGAATCGCTCGATGAGCGACCGATCACCATCGGGATCCATCGGGGCATCGAGACGCACATCGCCCGTGTTCAGGGCGGCGAGCGACTGCACGACGTCGACCGACAGGCCGGTAACCTGCGCGAGTTCTTCAGGCGACGGCTCGCGACGGAGCTTCTGCCGAAGGATTTCCGACGCCTTGATGATGCGCGACAGGTCGGCGGTGCGATTGAGCGGCACACGCACCGTACGACCCTGACGCGCGAGCGACGAGAGAATCGCCTGACGGATCCACCACACGGCGTACGAGATGAACTTCACGCCTTGATCGGGATCGAACTTCCGCGCCGCCGTGAGCAGGCCGACGTTGCCTTCACCGATCAAGTCGATGAGCGGCAGGCCGCGATTCTGATATTTCTTGGCAACAGAAATCACGAAGCGGAGGTTGCGCTTGACGAGTTCCTGGAGCGCATCCTGGTCACCGGTACGGATCTTTTTCGCGAGCTCGATCTCTTCGGCCGCTTTCAGGAGCGGATACGTGCTGACTTCGTAGAGATACTGGTCGAGGATATCGCGCTCGGGTTCACTGGGCGCGATGCCCGCGGGTGCCGCACGACGGCGCTTCCGCTTGACTTCAGTCATGGCGTTCTATGAGACCTTGGGATGAGACATCACCCCTGAAGGAGGAAACGAAATGGAAACGGCTTGCCAACAAACGGCGCCGGCGACCCACGAGATCCCAGCCGGCGGCGGCTGGGCAATTCCGAGGGTAGCCTTGCAAGATACGCCGACGAGAGTCTTTCGCCAGTCTAATTCTGCGGAACTCTGCTTGACGCCGGACATACACCTCACTAGACTGCGCGTTCCTGATGCCCTCGCCGGCACGGTACCGCTGGAACGGGGTGCGGCGCGGCGGATGCACGGGAGGCCAGTACCGGGGGCGTAGCTCAGTTGGGAGAGCGCTTGAATGGCATTCAAGAGGTCAGCGGTTCGATCCCGCTCGTCTCCACTCCGGTTGGTGAAGGTGTGCTCGAAGGGTTTTGGTGCGTCTGCGGGAATAGCTCAGTTGGTAGAGCACAACCTTGCCAAGGTTGGGGTCGCGGGTTCGAGTCCCGTTTCCCGCTTGTAGTACAGCGGTGTCTTGGGTCGTTAGCTCAGTTGGTTAGAGCGCCACGTTGACATCGTGGAGGTCACAAGTTCGAGTCTTGTACGACCCATATGCTGGTCTGCTGGTGTAGCTGTTGGATGGCCTGGTGACTGCTCGTCAGTAGCGTGAGCGTGTCCGATTCACTAGGTTCCGGGACTCTCTGTGAAGAGAGGCTGTGCGTTGATCGTGGTGCATCGGAGTTCTGCGCCTATAGCTCAATTGGATAGAGCATCTGACTACGGATCAGAAGGTTGGAGGTTCGAGTCCTTCTAGGCGCGTAGTGGTTTGGATGCAGGTCGCACCATGAGATCGCACGGGGCGTAGCTTAGCCCGGTAGAGCGCCTGCTTCGGGAGCAGGAGGTCGCAGGTTCAAATCCTGTCGCCCCGACTGTATAAATAGAGACCCCGCAACGACTTCGGTCGCTGCGGGGTTCTTTGTGTCCAAGCATGTCAAAATATCAGATCGGTCCAGCGGAATCGCCACGGGTTCGAATGCGACGCGTCGAGTTGAGAACACCCACTCGGTCTCGACTACGGGAACAGGCAGCGGGCTTTCCCCGCTACGCTCTGGCCGTCCGTTTGCCGGGGCAGCTCGTGACCACGGTCAGAAGGTGTTTCGTCGGCGATGAGGAATGCGCGATGGGTTCGTCACTACTGGCTTATGAGCCATACCGAGACCCATGGACCGCCTCCGCGATGAGTCGTGGCGGCAGCACCGCACCGACCTCCGGGCCAACGTGCTTGAAACGAACCGAATTGCTCTGTGTTGCGGCCCCACACCTCAATGAAGTCCACGCTGGCGAGCTCGATCGACCAGAGTGGTCGATTCGGCTGTGCCTCGCCGTTTACGAATAGGCACACTGGGCGAGTCAGCTGTATGCCACGTTGTGTCAATAGTCCCGATAGAAAAATGCCGTCTTCCAGAGTCCGCGCACCGTAGCGGCTAAGCTGCGCCCGGTTAGCCACAAGCGTTCCGATACCTGCCCACGCCATTCGGTGACTAAGGTCGGACAGCGCGAATCGAAGCTGTTTAGGGTCCTCTCCACGCTTCATGAGCAACACCAGCGACGTGGTGTCGCCGCGTTGTACCCTGGTCATAGCGGGGCGGGAGAGGTATCCAGCGTGGCTAAGCTGGAGAGTGGAGAGTTCGGCCTTCGGCAAGGGGAACTCAAAGCGACCGAGGCTGTCCGTGACAACGCGCACGTCGCGTTTCATCGACCGGATCTGCACGCCGGCGAGCGGAGCCATTGTTTGCTCGTCGCCGACGACTCCTCGTATGCCGATCCACGCCTCAGCGCGCACCGTAACCTCGGCGATCTGCTGCGCCAGCCGTCTCAGCTGAACGCGGAACAAAGTATCGGCGCCGAGAATCTCGAAACTTGTAGAATCCGGCATGAACCCCAGCATAGTCGTGACTAACTGCGCGCGGCCTCGCGGAAGCACAACCGAGAAGCGTCCTCTGAAATCGGTACGCACGATTGTGTCGACACCGAGCCCGAGCGCGCGGACACGCGCGTTCGGGATAGAGTCACCCGCAGTGCTGCGTACCGTACCGCGCACTAGTTCCCGCTGTTGAGCGTCAACATTGCGCGCTGAAAGAATTACGAGCGCGACAGCACCAATAGGCCAAAGATTCCCAAAGCACATTCGCTGACGGTGCGGCAGCAGGTTAATCCAACACTGCCAGCCCGTGCTTCTTCACTACCGCGAGCATCTTGAGCGCGACGCCGCTCGGCCGCTTCGCTCCGGTCTCCCACTTCTCCACCGTGCTGGCGCTGGTGTTCAGACGCCGTGCGAACACGGCCTGACTAACCTTGGCCTGCTCACGGAGCTTCTTGATCTGCCCAGGCGCGAGCGGCTCTGGGGCACTCAGCGCCGCCTCGTCGAACTGGCGCATGGTGGTCTTGCCGATGGCACCCACCTGGTGGAGTGCCGCCGCGGCGGAGTGAATCGCCTCGAAGGCGTCGCTCTTGTACTTACGCTTGGTCGTCACGACAGATCTCCTCGAGTTCCTTGGTCTTCAGCAACGCCGTGAGCTGCGCGGCCGTCAGCTTTTCGTATCCTTTGGCCAGCTCTCGAAACGCCTGCAGCTCGGCGGCATCGATGTTGGCCCGGTCCTTCTTCGCGAAGAGGTATGTCAGCACCCAATGACGACCACCCTTGGCCAGGATGATGCTCCGGTAGAGGTTCCGACTCACTCGCTTCTTGTAAACTCCGCCGCCCAGATCGTCGCACTGCCCCGCCACGGCCTGCTTCACGGCCCGGCACAGCTCCTCGTTACCGATTCCCGCCTTTTCGGGCCGCCTTGGCGAACCAGGCAGTCTTGAACATGCGGGAGGGTCGGGGCGCGCCAGCCATACATAAATTGTAGCACCAAGTGCTACACAAAGCAAAATAAAACGAATGACGCGTCGCGTCTGTCGGGGACCCAGATGCCTCGATCCGGCTTCGGCAGCAGGAGGTCGCAGGTTCAAATCCTGTCGCCCCGACTGTATAAATAGAGACCCCGCAACGACTTCGGTCGCTGCGGGGTTCTTTGTGTCACCGTTTAGGGCCGGTCACCCCTGCGTCCACTTGGTCACCAGCCGCTGCCACGGGATCACCGCGGCCACCAACGCCAACGTGAACAGCGTGCCGACCAGCGCCCGCTTGGCCTTGGTGGCTGAGTCCGACGCCTTCTTCACCATCACGCTCGACACCGTCGCCGCGATGACGGCCAGCACCATCAGGGAAGGATGCTCGACCACGAGTCGGCGCAGGGCGGGATCCTTCATCGTGCTGCTCATCGACGCACGCGCCGCGGCCACCGCCGGGCTCACGAACCACAGGCCGATGCCGGCCAGCAGCTGCAAGTGTACGAGCAGCGTCAGCTTCCGCACCAGACCGGTATCGGCCTCCGACCACGTGGCACTGCGGCTGCCCGCCCGCGACAGGACCAGCACGCCGACGATGAGGACGGCCCAGGCCAGCAGGTTGTGCGCACCAATCAAGATCCCGTACATCCGATCGTCCTCCGAAGAATGAGACGCACAAGACGCGTCGTGTTGCGGTCTCCCGCCCGGGGAATGTTATCCTGCGTGCACACGCCGCGCTGATTCTTTCTCCCGACTCCCCGCATCGATGCCGATGACCATGTCGCTGTCACGCCGAAAGGCGGGCAACGTAGTCGCCCTCGTGATGGTCATCGCCCTCAACGGGCTCGCGGCCAGCGGTGCGATGAGCGGAGACTCCATCGGCGTGATCGCCAACCGGTACCGCTCGCTCTTTTTACCGGCCGACTACGTGTTCGGCATCTGGAGCGTGATCTATTTCGGGCTCATTTCCTCGGCCGTGTACCAGGCACTCCCCACCGCCGGTGCCGAGCGCGCCGTGCATCGACTTGGCATGTGGTGGGCGGTAACCGGCGCGCTGAACGTAGCGTGGATTTCACTCTTCTCGTTCGGGCAGTTCGCACTCGCGCTGATGGTCATGGTGATCTTTCTCATCACGCTGGTCGTGATCGGCGAACGGGTACGCTCGGGCGCACCGCTGTCGCGAGCTGACCACGCCTTCGTGGTCTGGCCGCAGGACATCTACCTCGCGTGGATCTCGGTGGCGCTGATCGCGAACAGCTTTCAGTTCGCGCAGGCCGTGCAGTGGAGCGGCTTCGGCCTCGCGGAATCGACGTGGGCGGTGGCCATGATGTTCGTGGCCACGCTGCTCGGTGCGATCATGGCGTGGGGGCGCGGCAACTGGCTCTTTCCCCTGGTGGTGGCGTGGGCGCTGCGCGGTATTGGCGCACGCTACCCCGAGGTCGCGCCCATTGCCGACACGACGCGCTGGCTCGTGCCGGCGGGCATCGTGATCGGCGGCCTGGCGTGGGTCGCGAGTCGCCGCACGCGCCGCTGAGTCTTACTTCGCCGTCACCTTGGCGAGCGCGGCCTCGAACGCGACTCGCGCCGCGTCATCGCTGCTGATGCGACGGATCAGCTCACTGTAGGTCGCCTCAGCCAGCCCCTGCGCCGTAAGCAGACGTTCACGCTCCGCACGATACTTGCTCCGCAACGCGGCCAACACCTCGGGCTTCTTGTTCTTGGGCTCCGCGTACTCGGCGTCGGCCCGCTCCCGCAAGGAAATCAGGGCGACGTGTGCCCGGGCGCACGGCAGCATCGCCGAGACGCTGTCGGGGTGCGGCGGCACAACCGCTTTTCCCTGGGTCGTCGCGCTCGCCATCGCCGGCGGAGGCGGAGGCGGGGCCGACTGTGCCTGGAGCCTGTGAGGAACACCCATTGTGGCACAGCCGATCGCCAGCACGGAAACGAGACCACGCAGCACAGGAGACTCCGGGAGCCAAATGAAGGCGGCACACACCACACCGCCGACGGAAGCTCGGCCGCCCGGGACCGGGCGTCAACGGCCGCGCGACACAATGCGTTTTATGCTTGCCATCCAGGGTTTCGGCACTGAATGTTCACTGTTGGCAGTTCCCACCTGTAGTTCCCCCCCGCACGAGGTCAGGCATGAAGGCGATCTCCGCACTGGCGGTCACGCTCTCATTCGCCGTCGCCCTTCCCGGCCATAGCGATTCTCGGCCCACCGACCCTCCCACGGCGCCTCGTGCCGTGGTGGGCCATCCGGTGTTGCCGCGCCCTGTTTCGGGGCGCTCCGTCGCACGCCGCGCGGGTGCCCCCAAGTCGCCACCGGTATCCTGGATGGCGCCGGCGGAGCTCAATGCGGTCGTCAAGCAGTACTGCCAGAAGTGCCACAATCCCACCATGCGGCGCGGCAATCTCTCGCTGGCCGACTTCGACGTGGGGGCGCCCGACGCGAAGGCCGATGTCGCCGAGAAAGTGGTCGCGAAGCTGCGCTCCGGTATGATGCCGCCAGTGGGATCGGCGCGGCCGAGTGCGGACACGCTCGACGCGCTCGTCATCTCCCTCGAGCGGCAACTCGACGCGAGTGCCCTCGCGCATCCGAATCCAGGACGGCGCACCTTTCAGCGGCTCAATCGCGCCGAGTATCGCGCGGCGATCGAGGATTTGCTGAAGCTCGACGTCGATGCCACCGCATATCTCCCGCCGGACACCAAGAGCGACAACTTCGACAACATCGCCGATGTGCAGGCGCTGTCGCCTACGCTGCTCAGCGCGTATCTGCGCGCGGCGAGTGATCTGAGCCGACTGGCGATCGGGAACGCGGCGGCGAGTGCCGCGTCGAATACGTATACGATGCCGAAAATGGCGTCGCAGGTGGACCACGTGGAAGGCACGCCGTTCGGCTCACGTGGCGGCATGGCCGTGGTGCACACGTTCCCCGCCGACGGCGAGTACCGCTTCGACGTGAACTTCTTCCATGAGACCACGGGCGCCTTTGCCGGCGGCCTCGCCCGTGGCGAACAGATCGAGATTTCGGTGGACGGTGAGCGCGTCGCGCTGCTGTCGATCGATCGCTTCATGCACGCGTCGGATCCGAATGGCGTCGCGATGGGCAGTGAGCGCGTGCGCGTCACCGCCGGCCCGCACAAGATCGCTGCCGCCTTCGTGCCACCGGCGTTTCAGGGCGTCGTGCAGGATCTCATCAGCCCACTCAAGTATTCGTTGAACAGCACGTCGAATGCGGTGGCCTATGGGTTCTCGCTATTGCCGCACCTGCGCGAACTCACGGTGAACGGCCCGTACGCGGTGACCGGCGTGTCGGACACGCCGGTGCGTCGCCACATTTTCAGCTGTCGCCCCGCCACCGTGTCCGCCGAACGGCCCTGCGCCCAATCGATCGTGAATCGCCTGGGCACGATGGCGTATCGCCGTCCGCTCACCGATGAAGATCGCGGCGGACTGATGTCGCTGTACGATGCCGGCCGCAAGGGCGGCACCTTCGAGACCGGCGTGCGCACCGCTCTCGAAGGCATGCTGGCCAGTCCCGATTTTGTCTTCCGCTTCGAACAGGCACCGCGCGACGTGGCCGCCGGTGCGAACTACAAACTGCGCGACATCGACTTGGCGTCGCGGCTGTCGTTCTTCTTGTGGTCGGCCCCGCCGGATCAAGCGCTGCTCACCGCCGCCAGCCGTGGCACGCTGTCGCAGACGGCAGGGCTCGAGCGCGAAGTCCGTCGGATGCTCGGCGACTCTCGGGCCAAGGCGCTGTCCACGCGCTTTGCGGCGCAGTGGCTGCGCCTGCCCGACCTCGACATCGTACAGCCCGACATTCGGCAGTATCCGGATTTCGATGAGCAGCTTCGCATTGCCATGCGACAGGAGACGGAGCTGTTCTTCGACGATCTCGTACGCCGCGATCGTCCGCTGCTCGATCTGTATCGCGCCGACTACACGTTCGTGAACGAACGGCTGGCCGAGCACTACGACATACCCAACATCGTCGGACCGTCGTTCCGCCGGGTGAAGTATCCTGACGCAGGACGGCGCGGCATTCTGTCGCACGCCAGCGTGCTGACGCTGACCTCGCATGCCGGCCGCACGTCGGCCGTGGAGCGCGGCAAATGGGTGATGGAAGTGCTGCTCAATTCCCCGCCCCCGCCGCCGCCACCGGGCGTGCCGGACCTTGAAGCGACACCCGGCAGCGCATCGGGTCGCCTGCTCACGGTGCGCGAACGGATGGAGCAACATCGCAAGAGCCCGGCCTGCGCCAGCTGCCACAAGATGATGGATCCGATCGGCCTGGCGATGGAGCAGTACGACGTGACGGGCCGATTGCGTGTGCGCGACAACGGCATGCCGATCGACTCGCGCGGCGACTTGTGGGACGGCACCACGGCCACCACGGTGGCCGAGCTGCAGCAGGCGCTCCTGCGTCGGGAAGACGCCCTGCTGCGCACCTTCACGCGCAACCTGATGGCCTACGCCATCGGCCGTCGCATCGAGGCCTACGACATGCCGTCGGTGCGGGCGATCGTGCGCGATGCGTCGAAGCAGGAGCATCGCATGTCGGCCTATATCCTCGGAGTTGTCCGCAGCCCAGCGTTCCGCATGCAGCGGGCAGAAGGTGCTATTCCGAAAGCCACCGACGCGTCATCCGGCGCGTCGTCTTCGTCGTCCCGGTAAGGAGCCGCCTCATGGCGTTCATCAGTCGCCAACCACTGCCGCGCCGCACGTTCCTCAAGGGACTCGGCACGATGGTCGCGCTTCCGTATCTGGACGCGATGATTCCCACGACCGCGTTCGCGTCAAGTGCGCCACTCAATCCGTCGCGCTTGCTCTGCCTCGAGATGGTGCACGGCGCGGCCGGCTGCAGTCCATTCGGACTGACGGAGCATCTGTGGGCTCCGCCGACCACCGGGCGCGCGTTCGATCTGAGCGCTACGTCGCTCTCGCCGCTGGAATCGTGGCGAAAGTATCTGACCATCGTGAGCAACACCGATGTACGCATGGCAGAGGCGTACAAGTCGGAAGAAATCGGCGGTGACCACTTCCGCTCGAGCGCCGTGTTCCTCACGCAGGCGCATCCCACGCAGACGGAAGGTTCCGACATCTTCGCGGGCACCTCGCTCGACCAGATGTACGCGCAGCGCTTCGGTCAGGCCACGCCGATTCCATCGATGCAGCTGTGCATCGAACCGCTCGATCGGGCCGGTGGCTGTGCGTACGGATACTCGTGCATGTACACCGACTCGATCAGCTGGAGCTCGCCCACCGAGCCGCTGCCGATGATCCGTGATCCGCGCGTGGCGTTCGAACAACTGTTCGGCACGGGTGGCACGCCGGCTGAACGGGCGGACCGCACGCGCAGTACGGGGAGTGTGCTGGACTGGATCACCGGTCGCGTATCGCAGTTGAACCGGCAGCTGGGCGCCGGCGACCGTCGTCGCATGGAGCAGTATCTCGAGAACATCCGTGAAATCGAGCGTCGCATTCAGCAGGTCGAAGCACGCAACGCATCGGGTGAGGAACGCGAGTTGGCCGGTGCACCGGCGGGCGTACCCGACTCGTTCACCGATCACGTGAAGATCATGTTCGACCTGCAGGTGCTCGCGCTGCAGAGTGACATGACGCGCGTGTTCTCGTTCAAGATGGGGCGTGATGCGTCGGCCCGCGTGTATCCTGATAGCGGCGTGGCAACCGGTTTCCATCCATCGTCACACCACGGCAACAACCCCGCTCGTGTGCGCGAGTTCGCCGAGATCAATCGCTATCACGTGAGCCTGTTGCCGTATCTGCTCGAGAAGCTCAAGACCACGATGGATGGCGATACGCCCTTGCTCGACAAGACGACGATCGTGTACGGCTCGCCGATGTCGGACAGCAACACGCACAACCACCGTCGTTGCCCGCTGATCATCATGGGCGGCGGACACGGACTCACCTCCGGCAATCAGCACCTCAAGGCGCCCGACGGCACGCCGATGGCCAACGTGATGCTCAGTCTGATGCACAAGTTGGGTATGGACAACATCAACACGTTCGGCGACAGCACCGGTGAGTTCACGTTCTGATCTGTCTGTGACCTGTTTCTGACCAAGCGGAGCGAACGACGTATGAATAGAGCGATGCTGAGCGTGTTCGGTGTGATCGCGTTGGGCCTGCCCGGCACCGCATCGATCGTGCGCGCTCCATCAGCGCCGGTGGCCGATGCCGCGATGCGGGGTGATGCGACCGCCGTGCGCACGTTGGTGGCGGGCGGCGCCGATGTGAACGTGGCGCAAGGCGACGGTATGACGGCGTTGCACTGGGCGGCGAATCGTGGTGACTCGTCACTCACCGTGGAGCTGCTGCGCGCCAAAGCCCGAATCACGGCCACCACGCGAGTGGGCGGGTATATGCCACTCCACGTGGCCAGTCAGAACGGCGCGACTGGCGTGGTACGCGCCCTGCTGGCGGCGAAGGCCGATGCCCGCGCCGCAACGACCGACGGGGCGACGCCGTTGCATCTCGCAGCCGTCGCTGGTGTGCCCGGCACGATCACCGCGTTGATCGCGGCAGGCGCCGACGTGAACGCCAAGGAACCTTCGTGGGGTCAAACGCCGCTGATGACCGCCGCCGCTCGAGGTCGAGCCGACGCGGTCCGTGCGCTGCTGAAGGCCGGGGCAGACCCGGCCATCACGGCAAAGACGGTGGACATCATGGCCGCCGCGGCGCAGGACCGACAGGCCAAGTCGAAGCGCGACGCCGTGCTGGCGCAGCTGCGTGAGGAGCAAGGGCAGACCAAGAATCCCAACTGGATGCCGAATCCGCAGCAGGTGCAGGCGGCGGTGAAGGCGTCGCGCGAAGTGGAGGTGCAGGCGGCCTCGAAGGCGGCCCTTGAAGGAGCGGCCGCCGCAGCCGCCGCCGAAGAAACTCGCCTCGCCGCGCAGGGTGGCCGAGGCCTGGACGACGACAATCCGGCGTACAACGAACAGCTTGGCGTGCAGGGCGGCCATACCGCGCTGCTGCTGGCGGTGCGCGAAGGACAGGTTGCCGCGGTCGATGCGCTGCTCGATGGTGGGGCGAACATCGATCAGGTGAGCGCCGGCGACCACACGAGTCCGATGCTGATGGCCTCGATCAATGGCCACTACGACCTCGTGATGCGGCTAGTCAAGCGCGGGGCGAATCCGAACCTGGCCAGCGACGCCGGGGCCGCACCGCTCTTCGCCGTGCTGAACAAGGAATGGGCGCCCACCACGCGCACGCCGCAGCCGGCGTTTCAGTTGCAGCAGCAGGCTACGTATCTGGAGGTGGTCGATGCGCTGCTGAAGGCGAAGGCGAATCCCAACGCGCGCCTTACGCGTTCGCTCTGGTATACCACCTACAATCGCGACAATCTCGGCGTCGATTTCACTGGTGCCACGCCCTTCTTCCGCGCGGCGTACGCGACCGACATCCCGGCGATGAAACTGTTACTCGCCGCCGGTGCCGATCCGATGGTTGCCACGGTGAAGCCCAAGCCGCGGGCGCGCCGGGGCGCCGTGGCCGTGACACGCGAAGATCCGTCCGGTCTGGCGCCGATCCCCGAAGGAGGCCTCGGCGTGTTCGCCGTTCATGCCGCCGCAGGCGTGGGTTATGGACAAGGCTTTGCGGCCAACGACCACCGGCATACGCCCGATGGCTGGCTGCCCGCCATGCGCTTTCTCGTCGAAGAGCTCAAGTTCGATGTCAACATGCGCGACTTCAACGGCTATACGCCATTGCATCACGCCGCCGCGCGTGGCGACAACGCGATGATCGAGTATCTCATCTCGAAGGGGGCCGACGTCATGGCGGTCGCGCGCACCGGACAGACCACGGTGGATATGGCGAACGGACCCGTGCAGCGCATCTCGCCGTTTCTGGACACGGTGGCGTTGCTCGAGAAGCTGGGCGCAAAGAATAGCCACAAGTGCGTGTCCTGCTGATCCGGTCGCTGGTTGCGAAGCGCCTCGTCGCGACTAGCCTCGTCTTGCTCGCCGCGGCGTGCGGCGGGGGTGAAAAGGGGCCAACCGCGCCGGCTCCCGTCGCGTCGGTGGTCATCGCCGCCGGTAGTAGTACGGTGCTCGTTGGACAGTCGCAGCAACTCTCGGCATCGACGATCGCAGCGAGTGGTGCGACGCTGACCGGCCGCGTGGTACGGTGGAGTTCCTCCAACGCCGCCGTCGGCACGATTTCGGACGCTGGATTGCTTCTGGGCGTCGCGACCGGTTCCACCACGATCAGCGCGACGAGCGAAGGTCGGAGCGGATCGGCGACCCTCACGATCCTTCCCGTTCCGGTGGCGAGCGTCAACGTCACGCCTTCCGCAGCGGTGCTGCTGATGGGCCAGACGCTGCAACTCTCGGCCACCGCGCGCGACAGCATCGGTAGTGTCCTGTCTGGTCGCGACATCACGTGGTCATCAAACGACGCGTCGCGGGCAACGGTGTCCGCCAGCGGCCTCGTCACGACCCTCACGACAGGCCCTGTCGTCATTTCAGCCGCGAGTGAAGGGTGGAGTGGCTCTGCTGCGGTTTCGGTGCTTCCTGTGCCGGTGGCGAGCGTGGCAATCACCACGCCGGCCACGCTCGTTCCGATCGGGCGGACGCTGCAACTGTCGGCGACAATGCGCGACAGCGTGGGCGGAGTGCTTGTCGGTCGGGCCATCACCTGGACGTCGGGCGATGCGACGAAGGCATCGGTGTCGGGATCCGGCGTGCTGACAGCGCTGGGCGTCGGCACCGTCTCAATTGTGGCAACCAGCGAGGGACGCAGTGGCAGTGCAACGATTACCGTCACGGTGTCACAGGCCCCCGTCCTCTCGGGAATTTCGCCCGTTACGCTGACGCCCGGCCAGACCGCCACGCTCACCGGCATCGGCTTCGCAGAGTCGACGGGCGGGAATACCATCACCGTGCGCGGCACACCGGCGACGGTCGTGAGTGCATCGGCGACACAACTCACGTTCGTGGTGCCGTGCGTGAACGGTGGGCCCGTGTCGGTTCAGGCGACCACGTCATTGGGCGTCGGTGTCCCGTTGGTTGCCGCGGTGTCAGTCACCTCGCGGCCGCTCGACCGCGGGGCTTCGCTGATTCTCACCGCGGCCGACGCCAGCGCCTGCAACGAACTCCCATCGCTCGCCCCTGGCGCCCGCTATCTCGTGGTCGTGTCGAGCGCCGCCACCTCGGCGAACACGCAAACCGACTTTCTCCTCGCCGGCAATACGCCGTCGCCAGCCGCCACCGTGGTGCGACTCACCGCGTCGAGCGCCCGCGATGCCTCGACGGGTGTGGCGTCGCGAGAGCCCGCCGACGCCCACTTCGCGCATCTCGAGCGGGAACGGGCACTGTATGCCTCGCTCCAGGCCAGTGGCGCGTTTCGCGAGCGCACGGCCCGCTCGATCGCGTCCGCTGCCGTGTCCGCGCGCATCGTGGCCCCTCCCGCCGCGGGCGATATGCGCGAGTTCTACTACAATTTCGGCGGCTGCGCCGACTCCACCAGGACGTTCCGCGGCCGCGCGATCCACATCGGCACGCGGGCGATCCTCTGGGAGGATTCGGCGAATACGCTGCAGTCGTCGGCCGACACGGCGCTCGCCGACTATTACGCGCGACTCGGGCAGATCTTCGACGGCGACCAATACGAGGCCATTCGCAGCACGTTCGGTGACCCGCTGCGCCGCGATGCACTACTCGACAACGACGGCCGCATACAGATGGTGTTTACGCAGCGGCTGAACGGCAGCGGAGCCGCGGCCTACGTGACGTCATGCGATCAATCGCCGCGCAACACGACGAATCGCGCGGGCAGCAATTTCGGAGAACTGTTCTACGGCACCGTGCCCACGAGCGCCGGGTCGAATGTGAACAGCACCGCGTTCCCCGATGGCTGGTTCTACTTCATGGCACGCACGGTGGTGCATGAGGTGAAGCATATCGCGTCGCTCTCCGCGCGCGTGGCGAACGGTGCCCCGGCGTTCGAGACCTCGTGGCTGGAGGAGGGTACGGCACGTCATGCCGAGGAGATCTGGGTGCGCTCATCGCTGCAGCGCGTGCCGTGGAAGGGGAACAGCGGCTACGGCAACGCTGGCACCAACGGATTGTTCTGCGATTTCAACCCGGCCAATGCGACTTGCAACGCCGCCGATGCCTTGCGGCGGCCGAGTTACGGCATGCGCCGCCAGTTCAACGAGATCAGGCCCAAATTGCTCGATCCGTGGGATTGGTCGCCGTACGGCGATGCAACCGGCCAATCGGGGTCAGTGTTCTATCAAACGGTGTGGTCGCTCTTGCGCTACGCGATTGACCGTTATGGCGCGAGCGACGCCGCCTTTCTCGGTGCGCTCACCAACAGCCTCACAAACGGCACTACGAATCTCGCCGCGGTGTCCGGCGTGCCGATGGATCGACTCATCGGTGGCTGGGGACTGGCACTGTTCGCCGACGACTATCCCGGCCTCGGTACCGCGAACGCCGACGTGATCTTCCCAACCTGGAACCTGCGTGACATCTACGCTGGACTGAACGCCGATCCCGCGTGGCGTACGCGTTGGAGCAGTGCATTCCCGATCACGCCGGTGTCGGTCCCCTTCGGGAGCTTCGAGGCCTCGCGCACCGGGCTGCGTGGCGGTGCGCATGCATACTTCGAGCTATCGGGGACGTCGTCCGCTGCGCAGCTGCTGCAGCTGCGCAGTATCACCGGTGGCGTGCCGTCGACGAATCTGCGTCTGTCCATCCTCCGCCTGCAGTGATGCGCTCTCCTAAGGTGCCGTCCTGTTGGCGCCTCGTCAGCTCGGCCGTCGTGGCCGTCGCAAGTCTGGCTCCACTCGACGGATGCCGCCGGTCCGGTGCGATACCGGCACGTGACGCCGCAACAGTTGCCGACACGTTGCGGGGCATCGTCGCGGTGACCGGCAGCGACCCATTGTCGATCGTGCAGCTGACGACGGCAGCCGGCCGTGCATGGCAGCTCATCGGGACAGCGACGCCCGAATTGCGCGCCGCCGCTGGGTTGGAGGTGACGGTGCACGGCCACGTGGCCGCGCCGGACAGCGCGACACGTCCGATCGCACGGTATGAGGCGCTACGGTTCAGCGTTCGCAGTGCGGATGGTCTCGCCGCATTGGACGGTGTCCTTGAACGTGACGGCAGCGGCTTCGCGCTGCGCCTCTCCGATGACCGCCGACTGGCCTTGACCGCCGTTCCCCGAACGTTGCGCGACCAGAGCGGGGCCAGAATCTGGTGGGCTGGTCCGGTAGACCGCGCCCCAAACGCGTACGGTATCCTGCGCGGACGCTAACGAAGACGTCGGCCGTGGCGGTGCTCTCACTGTCCATGGCCCAACACGCTTCATGGGCGGAATATTGCGCATAGTCCCAACCGGACGGATGTTATCGCAGTCAGTCAACCTGAACCGGTCGATTGCCTACTCCCCCCGTTTCCGGATGGTACGCGATGACACGTAAACTCTACCGCGCAGTTCTCATTTGCAGTGCCAGCCTGGCCGCCCTCGGCCGCGCCGAGCCAGTAGGTGCGCAGGCCACCGGGACGGTGGAAGGTAAGGTCACCTTGAGTGTATCCGGTGAGGCGCTACAAGGCGCCTCCATCGGCGTGGTGGGTACGCAGGTCGGCGCTATCACACGCGCCGACGGCAGCTTTCGCTTTACGATCCGCCCGGGCACGTACGAACTGCGTGTGCGCATGCTGGGATACGCGGGCAAGACGGCCAGCATTACGGTGGCGTCGGGCGGGCGTGTGACGCAGAACTTCGTGTTGGAGAAGTCCACCACGCAGCTCGAGGCCGTGGCCGTGACGGGCTCCCGTGGCGGCGAGCGGACGCTGGTGAAAAGCCCTGTGCCGGTGGACGTGATCAACACGGCGGCGCTCAAGTCGACAGGACGCGTCGAGACGGCGCAGATGCTGCAGGCGGCGGCACCGTCGTTGAATTTCCCGCGCCCCGCCGTGGCCGACGGTACCGACCACGTGCGCCCGGCCACGCTGCGCGGCCTTGCGCCTGATCAGACGCTGGTGCTCGTGAACGGCAAGCGCCGCTACACGAGCGCGCTGATCAACAACAACGGCACCGTTGGTCGTGGCACCTCGGCGGTGGACCTCAATGCCATCCCGGCGTCGATGATCGACCGCATCGAAATCCTGCGTGACGGCGCGGCAGCGCAGTACGGCTCCGATGCCATCGCGGGTGTCATCAACATCATCCTTAAGGGCGCGAGCACGGGCGATGTGTTCAGCCAGACCGGCCAATTCAACACCGACGTGCCGGGGCTGGGCAAGCGCAATGACGGAAGCAACACGGTGGTGAGCGCCAATCAGGGGATCTCGTGGGGCAACGGCGGCTATTTTCACGCCGGCGTGGAATGGCGCAACCGCGCCATGACGAACCGTACGTTCAACGATCCGCGCCAGCAGTATCCCACGGGCGACCCCCGTGAAGCGACTGCGCAGCGTGCCACCCATTGGTCAGGTGACGCGGCCACGGTGGATCTGGTCGGCATGTTCAACGCCGCGCACACCGTGAATGACAACTTGCAACTCTACACGTTTGGCTCGTTCGGCAAGCGTGACGGCCGCTCCACGGGTTTCTTCCGCCGACCAATTCAGACCGCACAGGTGGTCGCCAAGCTCTACCCGAACGGATTTCTGCCGAACATCGAGTCGAACATCGACGATATCTCGATCGGCGGCGGCGCGAAGGGTACGGCCAAGGGATGGGACTGGGATCTCAGCCAGGTGTACGGCAACAACGCGTTCCAGTTCATCATCTCGAACTCGAATAACGCCTCGTTGGGGCTCGCCAGTCCGACGCAGTTCGACGCCGGGACGCTCGGCTTCGGCCAGGCGCTCACGAACCTCGACCTCACACGCAAGTTCGACCTGAACGGTCGCCCGCTTCGCGTGTCGAGCGGCGCGGAATTCCGGTGGGAGAACTACTCTATCGAAGCGGGTGAGCTGGCCTCGTACGTGAACGGCGGCGTGCCGGTGCTCGATGCGAGCGGGAATCCAGTGCGCAACGGCGCCGGCAACACCTCGATTGCGCTGGTCGGTTCACAGGTATTTCCCGGCTTCTCGCCGAAGGATGCGCTGGACCGATCGCGCACGGCCGGTGCGGCGTACCTCGACATCGAGAGCGACCTGACCACGAAGTGGCTGGTCGGCGCAGCCGCACGCTTCGAGAATTTCAGCGACTTCGGTTCGAAGGCGACCGGTAAGCTCACCTCCCGCTTCGCGCTGACGGACAAGTTGGCCATCCGCGGCGCGGCGTCGACCGGTTTCCGCGCGCCGTCGCTGCAACAGAGCTACTTCACGTCCACCGCAACCACTTTCGTGAACGGCCTCCCGGTGGACATCAAGACGCTCCCCGTGGCCAGCAGGGAGGCACGCCTACTCGGGGCCACCGACCTTAAGCCGGAAAGCTCGGTGAATCTGAGCGCCGGCATCACGATGCAGCCCACGAAGAGCCTCACGGTCACGGCCGACTACTACAACATCGCCATCAGCGACCGCGTCGTGCTCTCCGAGAACTTCATCGGCCCGGGCGTCGTCAACTTCTTCACTCAGAATGGCCTCACGGGTGTGGGCGGGGGACGCTACTTCACCAACGCGATCGACACCAAGACCAAGGGGCTCGATGTGGTCGTGAACTACGGCCTGGACCTCAAGGCCAATGGCATCGTGCGCCTCACGGCGGGCTACAACCAGAATCGGACGAAGGTGACGAAGGTTGTGGTGAACACGCCGGCGCAGCTGGGCAACCTGAACGAAACGTTGTTCGGCCGTGCCGAACGTGGCCGCATCGAGCTAGGGCAGCCGCGCAATAACCTGGTGATGAACGGGACCTACGAGCGGGGTGACCTCTCGTTGTCGCTACGCAGTCAGCGGTTCGGGCAGGTTACCGGCGTGCAGGCGCTCGCCACCGGGACCGCACGTCAGGTGCCGGATCTGGTGCTCAGCCCGAAGTTCGTCACCGACATCAGCGCGTCGTATAAAGTGCTCAAGCGCGCCACGCTGACCCTCGGGTCGGACAATGTCTTCGACGTATACCCGGATGCCATCAAGGATCTCGGCGACGTCGCGGCGGGCTACAGTGGCCAGGGCACTTTCGGGGTATACCGATTCTCCGGTCTCTCGCCGTTCGGCTTCAACGGACGATACATGTATGCGCGTGTGAGCTTCGGTCTCTGACCGATCGTCTGGTTCTCCCGAACCAGTCACGCACGACAAACGCCCCGCCGCATCCATGGATGCGGCGGGGCGTTTGCTGGTCGCACCACTCGTGTCACTGCGCTACGGCGTGCCGCCCTTCAAGGCGCGATACTGCGCGAGCGCCGCGTTCACTTTTTGATCGACGGCGATCTTGCCGATCGCCGCTGAGGCTTTGGTCGGATCGCCGGTCACACCTGCATCCGGTCCGCCACCGTTCGGCATGAGCTTGTCGAGCCGGATCCCGTCGCCGAACACGTAGAGCAGCTGCGACGTATCGCTAGTGCCGGCGTGCGATCCGACCATCTGCTCATCCCAGCCGTAGGTGGCCTTGAGGTAGTCACGGATCTGCACGCGCCCCTTCTGGTAGTAGTCGACCAGTGCGTACACGCGCACGCCCGTCCCCGCCCACTCGGCATTGAGGGTATTTGCGACGGCGGTGAGCCCCGCCTGATTACCACCGCTGTCGCCGATCAACAGAATGTCGGTGAATCCGGACACGCGCAGTGATCGCACGGCGGCGTCGAGCAATCGATCGTAACTGGGCGACGGCAGCGAGATGACACCGGGCTTGTCGCCGAAGTTCGGGCGCGTGTAGTCGCCCTCGGGTACGTATTGCACCGTGGGCGCCACTAGCGCATTGCCGAGACGCTGCGCGATCTGTCCGGCGGCGAAGGTGACGATGTAATTGTGCTTGCCCATCACCATGTGCGGTCCGTTCTGTTCGGTGCCGCCGGTGGGGATAATCGCCACACGCTTGCCGCCCTGAATAGCATCGCGGATTTCGGTCCACGTCATCGCTTCGAGATACGGCGCTGCCAGCAGATTCGGGCGATCCTGCGCCTGCAGTGCAGGCGTCGTACCCAGCGCGACGAGCGCGCTCAGAAGCAGTCCGCGCATCAGAATCCTCCTGATGTGGGGCGCGACGCACGGATCTGCGCCAACGCGTTATCGATCTTGATCTGCACAAGCGCCTTTCCGAGCGCGGCCGTAGCCTTCGTGGGATCGCCACTCACACCGCTGTCGGGGGAGCCGCCGTTCGGAGCAAGTCGGTCACGGCGCACGAGCGACGGATTCACGAAGAGCAATTCCGACGTATCCACCATCCCGGCGTGACTGCCGATGGTCTCCAGGGGGAAGCCGAGGCTGCCGAGATACGTGCGAATATCCGCGCTGGACTTCGTGTAGTAATCGCCAATGAAGAGGGCGCGACCGCCCGTGTCCTTCCACGCCGCGTTGAGCTGGTCGGCGGCGGCCTTCAGGCCGTTCTGGTTGCCACCGGAGTCGCCGATCAGGATCACGGTGGTGAAGCCGCCGGCGCGCAAACTCTTGGCCGCATGCACGAGAAGTTCGATAAAACGGTCCTCGGGGAGCGTGATCGTGCCCGCCTTCGCCATGTGCCCGCGAAGTGGCGTTTCCCAGCTTCCTTCGGGAACGTAGGTGATGATCGGCGCCACCAAGGCGTCGCCCAGCGTACGAGCGATGCGTTCGGTGGTATGCTGCAGCACATACTTGTGTTCACCGGTCACCATGTGCGGCCCTTTCTGCTCCTGACCCGCGGTGCCGATGATGATCGTTTTCGTCCCGGCGAGCAGGCGATCACGGATCTCCATCCATGTGAGCTCGTCGATGAACACGGGCGGAGTGCGAGGGGGAGCGGCGGGCTGCGCGTCGAGGCGCGCGCCAGCAAGCATAATGGCCAACAAGGTGAGTACGGGCCGTCGCATCGACTACATCTCCGTGTGTCTGGATAGGGAAAGACAAACGTGGCGCCCGGAATCCCCGGGCGCCACGCTTGTACATGCCGCGCACTCAACGCCGTCGCGCGGCATGTCTGTGTCTTACCGCGGGAAGTTGAGGTTGGTCTGCTTCTCCGACAGCGGCGTGGCGAAGCACAGGTCACGACCCGGGATTTCTTCCTTGGGATCGAGGGCCCCCGGACGGGCGAGCGCTGCCCAGCGACGCAGATCGCCGAGTCGGCGTCCTTCCAGCCACAATTCGATACCGCGTTCCCGCTTGAGCGCCGCCCAGCCTTCCGTCAGGCTGGTCGCCGTTACCGGCGTCAGCGACAGCGCGATGCGACGACCGTTGATCGACGTGAGCGCACCGTTGAGATCGCCCGCAATCAGCTTCAGCTCGGCTTCAATCAGACGCATCTCCCAGCCCGACGAGAGATTGATGTTCGACGTGAGCGTGGGATACTTGGTCTGGAAGTACCAGCGCACGCGACCGAGGCTACCGACGGCCGCGTCGCCAACCAGCACCGTGAGGCTGCTGTCGTACGGGACTCGCGGATCACGCGTAGCCCGGCGATACGTCTCGATGTACGTGTTCCACACGGTATGAGCGCGATACGGCTGGTTGGCGCTCGCCCAGAAGATGCGGTTGTACTGATCGAGTTCGTTCTGGTAGTACGGCATGCGATACACGTACGTGCTCGCCACCGTCGCGGCGTCCGTCGCCGCACCGGCCGTGTTGTTGCGCAGCAACCGTACCGACGCCCGACCAGCCGTGGCCGCCGAAACGAGGTTGGCGTTGTTCGCGGCCGTGGCCACCGTGATCGCTTCGGTGAAGTACGTCTCGGCACGCTCGAAATACACCGTGTGCGGGCCGGGAGCGCCACCGTTGATCACCCCTTCACAGAAGTTCTCGCCCAGGTGCCGATTGGAGTATCCCGCCCAGACCAGAGCCTGAGCCAGCGTGGCGCTGCTGGCGGAAGGGGTCCCGAGCACCGACTTGATGCGTGTCACGGCATCTTCGGAGGTCCAGCGGGCGCGTTGCGAAAAATTCCAATAGTTGTCACCGTCATTGTCGACCAGCTTGCCATTTTGGTGAAGCACGGAGATGCCGAAGGCCGCCGTGGAACCAGCCGGAAAAATCTCACGGGTGGCGGCAGCGCCGGTGTACGTGACCCAGTTGAGCGCTTCGGCCAAGTCACGACCAGAGCCATTCACCAGCGAACTCAATGCCGACGGTGAGTTCAATGCTTCTGCCCGGATCGGTCCGGGATTGGTGGCGTCGAGTGCGCAGCCTGAAAGACCAGACAGCAGGCACAGCGGTGCCGCGACGCGAAGGAGGTGACGGGGCACGAAAGCGCGCCCTGAGGAAATCGAAGTAGTCATCAGCGCGTTCCTCAGTAAGAGATGCGGAGCGACATCTGGAAAATCGCGGGCGCTGGGATCTGCTCGTTGATACCACGCACGACCGCGTTGAACGAGTCGTTGTTCGTCATTTCGGGATCGAAGAGCGGCATGCCGTAGTTCTTGCGGAAAAGATTCTGCGCCGAGAACACAAAGGTGCTGTTCGCCGTGCGCGGAATGAGTCTGCCCAGCGGCACGGTGAGCGAGATGTCACGGATACGGAAGAAATCCGCCTTGAAGATGAACATGTCCGGGCGCACGTTTGCCGGAATGCACGTGAGCGTTTCGCGGGCGGTGATCGGCTTACCCGCCGCAATGTTGGCGTAGGCGTCGAAGCAGGTCGGCCACAGCACTGAGCGCGACAAGGCGTTGTACGACGCGCCCTCTTCGATGAAGTGCCCGCCCTGATACTCGCCGCGCACCGACAGGCTGATGTTCTTCCAGCCGCGGACGTTGATGTTGCCACCGATGATCTTGGTGGGCTGACTCGGGCCGAAGTCGTAGTTCGACAGCGTGTCCGGTGCGACGCCACGGGCATCGGAGTTCTTAATGAGCTTGCCGCGCACAACAGGCGCCGGCTTGTTCACCACCACCCAGCCGGAGTTGCCGACGGTGAACGACGGTGCGCCACCGAGACTCACCACTTTGCTGTCGTTGGTGCTGAGATTGATGCCAGCCTTCAAACCCCACGACTCGCGATTGATGATGTCGTGGTTGACGGCGAGCTCGATGCCCGACTTCTGCATTTCGCCCACGTTCTTCAACGTGTTGGCGAGGAACCCTTCGCTGGGCACCGAGCGCACGCTGAACAGCGCGTCGGTCGTGGTGGCATTGAAGTAGGTGAAGTCGACCGATGTACGGCCGCTGAACAAGGTCTGATCGAAGCCAAGTTCGAGCTCGGTGGTACGCTCCGGGCCCAGATCGGCGTTGCCGATGTTGCTTGGCCGTACCGCCGTCGACGCACCCCAGCCTACCTGACTGTATGTCCGCACGGCGGCAAAGGCCCCGGGCGCGCGACCGGCCGAACCGAAGGCGCCGCGCAGCTTCAGCGTGCCGTACTTCTCCTTCCAAAAGGACTCTTCGGAGAGCACCCAGGAACCGTTGATCTTCGGATAGAACTGCAGGCCGAAGTCTTTACCAAAGGCGCTGTTGCCGTCGAGTCGACCGCCGACCGTCACGAAGTAGCGGTCCTTGAATCCCATAAGCACCGTACCGAAGGCGCCACCGGTGATGACGCGCTGCCGATTCTCGTCGGCGTTCTTGATCGCGCCGCTCTGTACGGTCGGGTCGGAAGGCGTCGCGAAGTTCTCGGAGAGCGCAACGACATCGCCCACATTCGAGTTGACATACTGCGTACCCGCCGAGGCGGTGATCTTCAAATCGTCGCCAAGGTTGAAATCATAGTTGTTCACCCAGTCGGTGCTGAGCGTCGTGTTCGACCAGCGCTGATTCTGGATGACACCGAGGGGAGCCGCCGGGAAGCCGAACGGGCGCACGTTACGATTTTCCAGCGCCGCGCGATCAAAACCAACCGTGAGGCGGCTCGAGAAGCGCGTGAACGGCGTGAACGTGCTAGTTACGCCCATGATCAGGCGGTCAATGTTCGTGGCCAGTTTCTGCTGCAACACCAGGCGGATCGTGTCCGCGTTGGCGCTCCCGAAATAATTACGGTCGCGACGGAAGGCGTTGAGCGTGATACCCTGCGCGTTGTTACCGGCCGGCGTTTGATCGATGAGATTGTTGGTGTAAGCGCTGCTCCAGTTCATCGCCAGCTTCTTCATGGGCTGGAAATCGAGATTTGCCCGCACCTGATATTTGCGGTCCCGGTCGTTCGGCAGCACGCCATCCACGTTCTCAACGTTGGTGGAGAGCAGGTATTTCAGGTTGTCACCGCTGCCACCGGACACCTGAATGGCCGTGCCATAGCGCGCGGCATAGTTGTCGAGTCCCGGGATCCAGCCCGTTCCTTCGCTGTTGCGCAGGAACGGATCCATGAACATCAGGGGTACGGAGTCGGTGCCGAACTTCTGCAGGCTGCTGACACCGCCATTGAAGCGCACCTGCCACTTGGCCGCACCACCAGCGCCGCGCTTGGTGAAGATCTGGATCACGCCCGCGGCGGCGTCGGTGCCGTACAGTGTGGCGGCGGCCGCGCCCTTCACGATTTCGATGCGATCGATATCTTCGGGGTTGATGTCGTTGAGCGGGCTGGAATTCGAGTTCGCGCCGCGCTGTGTCGTGCCGGTGAAGATGCCGTTGCGCGGATACTCGTCGCTGCGCGTACGCACGCCGTCGATGAAGATCAGCGGCTGATTCGTGAGCGACACGCTGGTGGTGCCGCGAAGACGGATCGCCGAGCCGCTGCCGGCGTTGCCGACGCCGCCGCCGACCGTGACGCCGGCCAGCCGACCCGACAACATATTCGAGAGATTCGTGGGGACCTCCGGGAGATCCGCCACCTTGACCTGCGCGATGGAGTTGCCGACTTCACGCTTGCGCGCCGAACCACCGGTGCCGGTGACCACGATTTCGTCGAGCGATAGCGCACTGACCGTCAAGGCAAAGGTGACCGTCGTCGTGGCTCCTGCTGTCACCACAACGGGCTTGTCGAGCGGCTGATAGCCGATCAGTCGTGCCCGCGCCACCTGGTTACCCGCGGGCACCGACGCGATCGTGAACGTACCACTGGCGTTCGTGATCGCGCCCAAGGTGGTGCCGGGAATGGCGATCTGCACGTTCGCCAACGGCGCACCGGTGCCACTGTTGCTAACGGTGCCACGGACCGTGCCGAGCGCGCCTTGCGCCTCGGAGCGGAGTGGCGTCATCGAGCCGCCAATGGCAATCGCAGCGACCAGCGCCGCGAAAGCTTGGCCGCCAACGTAACGGCGGAAGCGCATCATGACCTCCATACGGGGAATGGGGTGAAGCGCGTCGCACTGCCGGGGAAGGGAGGCAGGCGATGTGTAACGGCTGGGCGAGATCGGTATGGACCGGGCGCCTCGCGCGAATCGCGGGAACGGACTCGCGACTAGATTCGGCCTCAGGCAATAACTTGTCAATCATTTGACGAACGAAACACACGGTTGAGCCCCAGCGGCGCGCCCTCGCGCCCAGTCACGATGGTCGCGGTACTCCGCTGTCCGTGGGAGTCAGCGAGAAATGTGACCGCAACAGTTGCCGCATCGCGCCAGCGACTTCGTCTTCCATCGCAAAGAGATTGCCCTTCGTGCCTTCCAGTCGATCGGCATACAGGGTGAACCCGTCGGCGGCGTTCACCAGTCGCACGGTGAGCCGGAACTTGTCTCCCTCGGTTTCCACGACGCCTTCCACCAGCGTGCGCACCGGGAGACGGGTGGTATCGCCAGCGGCGATGCGCTTCTGTAAGGCGTCGGCCGCCGAGCGCGAGCTCACGCGCAGACCCTTCTCGCGCGAGAGCGCATCGGTGATCGCGTCGGCGATTGCCTGAGCGGCGAAGGCCTGCGATGAGTCGGCACTGAGGTACACGAACGGGAGAACCGCCACACTTGGCGTCGTGTCTAGCGCGGTCATCGCCGGTCGCACCGCACCGGCATCGTTCGACGCGGAGGCTCCGTCGTTCGTACCCGCAATCCACGCCAGCGCCGCCACCAGCAGCGCGCTCACGCCAGCCAGCAGCGCACGCCAACGCTTCGACGGCGTGCCGACCGGTGTCGATGCGCGCGCGCCGGTGAGCGCACGAATAGCGTCGCGGCCGGACCCGTCGTCGGGAATCGGCGTGAACGAGCCGCTGATCACCTGCGGATCATCGAGCGCCTGCGCCAACGCCGCCGCGCTGGAAGGTCGCTGCAGGGGATCCTTGGCCAGACACTGCATGATCAACGACGCCAACGCCGCCGGGATATCGGGCCGGTGCCGCTGCACCGGCACCGGCTCCTCGGCAATGTGCGCGGCCATCACCTGCTGCGGCGATCGACCGCCAAACGGCGGCGCACCGACGAGCATCTCGTACGCCATCACGCCGACGGCGTAAATGTCCATCGGGTACGACGCGTCCGGATCGGCCGCCACCTGCTCCGGCGCCATGTAGGCGGGCGTTCCTAGCGAAACCCCCGCTGTGGTGTGTGGGCCACCGGCAACGTCATCAGAGGTATCGCCGCGCTCGCCGTGACGCGCTTCGGCGAAGGCCTTCGACACACCGAAGTCGGCCACCACGGCCGCTCCATTGGCGAGCAGCACGTTGTCCGGCTTGATATCACGGTGCACGACGCCGCGCGCATGCGCGACGGTGAGCGCCCGTGACACATCCCGCAGAATACGCACGGTGTCCACCACCCCGAGCGACCCGCGCTGCAACCGTGTGCGCAGCGACTCCCCTTCCACAAACGGCATCAGGAAGTACGGCAGCCCGTCGATCTCGCCGGTGTCGAGCACCGGCACAATCAGCGGGTGCTGCAGCGCCGCCGCCGTGAGAATCTCACGCCGAAACCGATCGACGCTCACGCCGGCCGATAGCTCGGGACGCAGGAGCTTGATGACCACACGCCGGTCGAGACGCCGGTCGTATGCCACGTACACGCGCGACATCCCTCCGCCTCCGAGTTCTCGCTCGATTGCGAAGTCGTCGCCGAGTCGGCGCTGGATCTGGTCTTGAAGGGCGGTCATGGCGTGATGGGGGACACTGGATTGGACACCCCGAATACGCCAAAACGTTCGTACCGTGTGCAGGATTGGGTGATTTCTCGGAACTGATCGCACAGAGATAAACTGATCACACAGAGATAAGGAGAAAAGGAGAACACAGAGCGACCGGCTCCGGTGTTCTCCTTTTCTCTTTCACTCTTTGTCTCTGTGTGATCGGTTCAGCATTCGATCGGAATGCCTGACCCGTTCGTCGTACCGCTTACGGGCGAGCCGGACCCATGATGTTCCTGGCGTACAGCGCGATGATGATCGCGACCAACGCGACCTGCCCAATCGGACCGATCACGCGGATCAGACCGAAGATCGCCGAGATGAGCATCAACGGCAGCTTGATGATCGGCAGGAGCCAATCGGCGTTGGCGGGATACGAAAAGAACGGCATGGATAGTCTCGCGAAGGTTCAGAACGACAACGGGTGAAGATTAGCTGGTCCCGCTCAGCCCCGGAAGCGCTGGAGGTATTGCAGGTCGTCGTCGTCCACCCGAATCGTGTAGACCGTGCCGCCGGCGCCGAACCCGATCACGCGGGTCTGCCTGGGCAGGACGACCTTGCCCGTGAGCTTTCCAGCCGCCGAGAAAACATCATACGTGGGAATGGGATCGGACGCCGCGCGATTGCGGGCGATCCAGATCTCTCCCGCGGGGGTCGCGAAGATCCCGTTCGAATTGAAGGGTGGCTTGGTTGACGGCCACTCGGCTGGCTCCTCGAACGGTGGTGGCGCGGTACTGGCGCGCGTCTGCGAGCCGCCGGGGCCACCTTCGGTACGCATGATCGCGATCCCGCCCGCGTTCTTCGACTGATCGCTGTACTCCTGCTTCTCGGCGTTCCCGACCTTTACCGGCGTGAACGCGACGGACGCGCCACGCGTGACGGCACGGGTAGGTGACACGAGATCGAGGTGATAGTCGCCCACGCGGGCAATCACGACCGTCCCATTGGGCAGCACCGTCCAGGCGTCGCGTGCGGGGTACGGTGTGCGTCCACCGATCCGTACCTCCATGCGCTGGTTGCCACCGCTGCCGCTGGACTTCACCGAGGCGTTGTTCTTGGGCAGGTGCACCCAGGCCAGCGTATCCGCGACCTTGGTCGTGCGATCATACCGCACGATGGGGGCGGTGTCGGCGGTAACAGGACCGTTCGGCCCCATCGAGATCCCGCCACCTTCGAAATACAGACGTCCCCGGGCGTCAGCGGCGCGCGGCATGCCGAACCCGAGTCCTCCGATTCGCATCATCTGTCCGCCGCCTTCGGGGCGCTGGCCTTGTTGCGGGCGCGGCGGCGCCGACGGCTCGTCACCCACGCGGAACGACGCGCCGGGCTTGCCGTCGGGGTGCACCACGAGATACCGCTGGTTCAGCGGATCGAAAATCACGCTGCTGTCGCCAGGCAGGGCGAACAGCTGCGTGGGGATGCCGTACTCACCGGGACCCGAGCCCTCGCGACCCACCTTGGTCGCACGGTTCGCCGTGAGATTGATCAACTGCACGAGCTTGTCGCGGCTATCGACGACGAGCAACCGGCCGTCCTTCAACTCGCGAACGGCGGCGATCTGCGAGAAGGGTTCGCCGTATTCGGCGAGCGGCTTCGTCAGCGTACGGGTGGGCTGCTGGGCGGCGACGGGAAGGGCGGCTGCGGCCAACAGCGCGATGACGCAGGGAGTGCGCATGGGCGGAGGGGGGTGGAGGTCACGAACGATAATTCGTCACCACACCCCCCGCCTGCGGTTGCCTGGGTTCCTCGAACTACGCGACGGTGCCCTGAATCGCGTCCTTGGCGATGACGGCAAAATCGCTGGCACCGAACCCTTCGGCGATCACGGCATCCATGCGGGTCGCGAGCGACGGCAGCACGGCCAACGGCAGGTCACCGGCGGTTTCCATCATCAGGCGGATGTCCTTGCGCGCCATCGTGAGCTCAAAGCTCGCGTCGAACTTGCCGGCGGCCATGGTGCGACCGCGCCCCTGCAGGATGTTGCCGGGGTTGAAGAACTCGAGGAGCTTGAGTGCATCGGTTGGAGCGATGTCGCTGCCCTTGGCAATGCTGTACACGTCGCTGAGCAGGGCGCCCATGCCGATGATGAAGGCGTTGCCCATCAACTTGTAGGCCGCGGCGAGGTCATTGCGCTCACCGAAGTACTCCACGCGCGCGGCCATATGGCCGAGGGCGTCCTTCACCGAGTCGTACAACGCGGTGGGGCCGGCGGCGAGGATGATGCCCTGACTCTGTCGCGCCGCGGCCGGTCCGATGAATACGGGGCAGTGCAGATAGTGCACCCCTTCGGCGTTCAGACGTGTGGCACGCTCGGCGGTGAGCGCCGGCTGCGTGGTGGTGTGATCGACGATGATCGCGTCAGGCGACAGTCCGGCTCGCAGCTGCGCGACGACGTCGTCCACCACGGCGTCATCCTTGAGCACCAGATGCACCCGCGACGCTCCACGGACGGCGTCGGCCGGTGTTTCGGCAACGATCGCGCCAAACGACTCGAGCGCGCGGGCTTTGTCGATGGTGCGGTTCCATACCGTCACCGTCTCGCCGCGTTGACAGGCGGCTTCCACGAAGCCGCTACCAAGCAGCCCCGTTCCGAGAAACGCGATAGTGGTCATTACTGAAAGATAGCCACTTTCTCCCGGCGTGAAGCCGGAACAGGTTCAGCCAAGCGCTCGGCCTGAAGCGTTTCGTAATAGGATTCGCGATAGCCGAGGGCATTGACTTCACACATGGACAGCATCTTTCCCCGCACCGGGACGCGGAACACACAGTGCGCGAGACGCTCCTGTCCCTCGGCCGTCGCGATCTGCTCGCGACTCATGAAGTGATGACTGACGATGGTGAGCGGGGTGAGTCGACGCCGGCCGGCTAAGAGGCCGACCGCCCCGCGCAACGCATTGCCGCCGCCGATGTGCTGCAGCCAACGGTGCGCGAACCGCGGTACAGCACGCAGCATGAAGCCGGGGGCGTGGCGCACGAGACCCACCGCGCGGGCGAGCGCCTGCTTGCGCCCGTCGAGGCGGAAGGAGATGCCGCCGAAGCGCGCCAGAAACCCGTCAACGATCGCCACATCCGTCGCATTCGCGGCATCGCGGATGGAGCGAAAGCGATGACGCCCGTCAGGATCGTGCAACACCGCCCCGTTCACCATGCGGTTGCACGCCTCGTGACCGAACCAGACGCCCATCTCATTCATGCGCCGCGCCCCGCCATCCACGTGCAAGCCACGAGCGACCTCTTCCCACACCGACTCGGCGTCGACACCACCACCGAAACCATCTTCGGTCCGACCGACCTGTGCGATCGGTTGAAAACTGATCAGGCGGAATGCATCGCTGTGCTTCGTGAGCCAGCGCATCACATCCCCCACGCCGTGCAGATTCTCGCGTGTCACGGTCATCGTGGTCGCGGCGCGCAGGGGGAGCCCGGTAGTGCGTTGCGCGGCCCGAATCATGTCAGCGAACTCTTCGCGCAACGGGTTGAGCTGCCATTCCGACGTGGCACGCCGCCACTGGTCACCCAGCCGGCCTCGCTGCGTCGTGTCGACGTGAATCGAGACTTCGACAAGGCCGCCGCGGACCATGAGGTCTTCGAGCAACCCCGGACGACGACGGAAGCTGTCGCCGTGTGTCATGAGCATGGGGATGAGACCGAGCGACTGCGCGTACCTCAGCAGCTCGACGATCTCGTCGACTGGGCGCAGTGTCACTTCACCGTCGGTGAGCTGCAGGTTGCCGGCATGGCCGAGCACGGGGCGCAGCGCGCGGATTTGCGCTTTGATTTCGTCGAGGCTCGCCGCCGGAATCGTGTTGGCCCCGGCGTTGAGATAGCAGCCGCGGCAGGCGAAATCGCAGCGAGGCATCGCACCGATGGTGGCACCACACCCGTTGCCCTGCCTCCCGAACATTTGCTGCGGGACGCGCATGGAGGGGGCCAACGATGCCCAGTTCTCGGCCAGCATCTGCTTCGCCTCGGCACGAACCGGCGCGCGCACGATCTGCACGAACTCCGACCAACCCGACTGCGTGCTCATGAACCGCGCGGCGACGTATACGCCCGCATGATGTTCAACGACCAGTCGTAGTCAGTGACACGCACCGTGAAGCGACCGCTGTTCAGCAGCTCGCGCTCGGCCCCAGCGGGGAAGTAGCGCGCAACGAACCGACCAACGGTCGCCTGCGACCCGCCGAAGTCCTTGATGTAGTCGCGGAACTCCACGAAGATCGGGCTGAGATACGCCACGCGGGCTGGCACATCCACCCGATTCTTGGTGGGCGAGTGCAGCAGGAACTGACGCGCCTGATCATCGAGCTGCGCGTCGAGCGTCGCGCCCGCATACGCTTCGCTCCGGAGCGGTGGGCAGCCCATGGCAGCGCACACGAGCGCGAAGTGAATGCGCGGTTCGGCGAACCGCTTGCGAATGATCTCCTGCTCGATCTCATCCAGCCCGTAGGCCCGTCCGCCGACCACGGCGAGTTTCTCCTTCCACGGCCCATACGCCTTCACCACGCCAAAGCTCTTGTTGATGTTCCGGATCGACACGCGCTCGTCATGCACATTGATGAGCTGGATGGTGTACGCGTTGTAGGCGTTGATCCACAGGGCCAGGGCGTCGGCTTTGTTGAGCGAGGCCGGATCGGTCTTCGCGAGTGAGGCGAGGTAGGCCTTGAACTCCGGGGCCCGCTTGAACGCGTCGTAGTCGACGAGCCCGCCGCGCACATGTGCCTTGAGCAGGGCGTCGAACGGGGCATGCGACGGAGCGGGCTGCGGGGTCGCAAGCGAGAGGGCGGCGGCGAACAGGGCGGCAGTCAGCATGGTGAAGTGTCTACGCCGACCGCGCACAGCTGGATTTGTGGCGGGGGGATTGGACGTGCGGGAGCCGGGCTTGGTGGCTATTCCAGCTATCGTAAGTTCACGCGAAGGGCGCGAAGGCCGCGATGGTGCGCGAAGAACAGCAAAAGAAAAGTCTTTGTAGTTGCTGTTCTTCGCGCTCTTCGCGGCCCTTCGCGGACTTCGCGTGAACCTACGGACTCGCGGCCGGCACGACGGCCCGTGTACGCCGCACGCGCCGCCCCACCAGCAGCGCCGGCATCACAAACATTACGCCCAACGTCCCCGCGACGGTTCCACCGGCGGTCGCGAGGGCGATTGCACCGAACAGGCGGGTGGCGTCGGTGCCCACCGAGAGCGGAATGAGCGATGCCATGGCGGCGAGCGTGACAATGAGAATCATGCCGGCGCGATCGAGCGCGGCGTGCAGCACCTGCCCCGCATGCAAGCGCGCATCGAGCCCGGCGGCATGCAACGCCCGACGCTTCTCGAGCGCCGCATCGGCCAGCAGGATCGCCTGATTCACCGCCAGGCCGATCACGAGAATTACCCCCACGGCGGCTTCGCGCGTGAACGCCGCCTTGAGCAGCCAGAAGGCGGCTACGACACCGCCGATAGCGAGCGGCAGTGACAGGAACACCTGTGCCGCGCCCCACATCGAGTCGAACACCAGCGCCACGGCGAGTACCACCAACACCACGCCGATCGCGAACACGAGATACAGGCCCTTCTCGCTTTCATCGCGATCGAACGGCGAGCCGTCGGTGAGGTCGATGATGCTGTATCCCGCGGGAGCGGCCAGCGATTTCATGAACGCCGTGTGCGTACGACGTGCCAGCTTGGCGGGTCCGCGGAAATCGTACGACACTTGCCGGATATATTGCTGGTCTTCGCGCACGATCGTACTGAGTGCTTCGCGCGCGCTTACGATGGCCACGTCGCCGATGCGCACCGGGGCGCCGGTAAGCGTGGGCACGATGGCGTCCTGCAATTCCTCGAGACTGCGGTCGCGCGCGCCGGCCGCCTTCACCGTGACCGGCAGTTCGTCGCCGCCGATTTCGAGCAGCTGTCGACCTACCGGCCCGCGCACTTCACGAGCGATGGCACCGGTCAGCAGCGACGCGTTCAATCCGTAGCGCGTGAGCGCGGCGCGATCGGGTTCGAGCGTGACCTGATAGCCGCGCTCGCCGCCGAAGTAGCCGCCGCTGGTGATGCGCACTTCGCGCACGCGCGTGATGCGTTCGAGGCGCGACTTGAGATCATCGGCCACGCGCCCGACACCGTCGTACGAGTAGCCGCGTACCTGAATGCGAAACGTGGCGAAGCTCGACCCGCCGCCACCGCTCGAGAATCCCGGGCCGTCACCCACCACGTTCACACTCGCGCCGCCGATCAATACGGCGCGCTGCGTGAGCAGCTCCTGCAGCTCGAGTGGCACCGCGGTGAGGCCACCGCTGCGTGTGAACAGCACCGACATCTGCGCCGACGTGCCCGATCGCGCGGCGGCGCGCACCTGTTCGATCTCGGGGCGCCCCACCACCAGCCGTTCGAACTCCGCCATGCCACGGTCGAGCGTACCGGGATCGGATCCGCGTGGGAACGACAGCCCCACGCTTAACGACGTGCGTCGTTCGCCGAAACCACCGAACGATGAGCGTGGCACTTTCTTGATGAAGCCCCAGGTGAGCACCGCCAGCACGGCCACAGCGCTCACCATGGTGACCGCACGCCACCGCAGCAGCCGCATGAGCACGCGCGCGTACAGTCGCCGCAATCGTGGCCACGACGCATTCTGCGCGGCCACGCCTTTCCCGAGGGCCGGCACCACGAGCAGTGCGGTGAATACACTCCACCCCAGCGCGAACACGAACGCCGCCGCGAACGGCACGAACGCGGCCCGCGTGTCGCCTTGCAGATACAGAAACGGAAAGAGCACCACTGCCGTCGTGAGCGTGCTCCCGATGATGGCTGGCATGATGCGCTGCGTGGCGCGCGCGCGGCCGTCGGGCGTATCGGGCTCGGTGCCCAAGCGCTCCACCACCACGAGACCATTCTGCACCAGAATGCCGACGCCCATGCCCAGCCCGGCCAGCGTGAGCAGATTCGCCGGGATATTGAACAGGTACAACGAAAGCGCCGTAGCCGCGATCGCGACGGCCGTAGTCCCCATCACCACCGCCACTGCGCGCCAGCGCCGCAGCGTAAACGCCAGCACCAGCAGCACGCACCCGAACGCGATCGTACTGCGCAGCGCCAGATCGTCGAGCTCCTCTTTCAGGTCTTCGCTTTCGTCATTGTTGATGCGCAGCCGCACCGCCGCCGGCATGGTGGGCTCGAGCTGCTTGATCGCCGCGCGCAGTGCCGCCGCCGTCTTGATGGCATCGGCGCCGGGATGCCGCGAAATCTCCACCGCCACCGCTGGGGCCCCATCAATGCGAAAGAAGCGGCCGCGGGCGTCTTCTTCGGCCCGCACCGTGGCCAGTTCCCCCAGCTTGAACACGCGCGTTCCGGGTCCACGTACCGGCAGCGCCTGCAGATCTTCCAGCGCCTTCGGCTGGTCGCGCAAGACCACGTTCTGTGTAGTGGTATTGGCCGGATCACTGCCGCGATCGAGCGCCCCCAGGGCCTGTACCACGCGCGCACCGGCAATGGCTTCCGACAGTCGCTGCGGCGAGACACCGATACGTCGCAGCTGGACCGGATCGTACGACACCGACACCCCCATGTCGGTGCCGCCCCGCACACTTACACCGGCCACACCAGGAATGCTGCCCAACCGCGGACTTACGCGTTCTTCCAGCAACTTCTGCAACGTGCCGGACGTGTACGGTCCGAACACCGACAGCGACATCAGCGGCGCTTCTTCGAGTCCTTCCGGCACATAGTTGGCCACGGTGGGCGCGCTCGCCCCGGGCGGCAAATCGGCGCGAAGCAGCTCGAGTCGCTCGAGAATGGCCAGGCGCGCCATCTGCACATCGGCGCGCTCCTCCAGTTCCACGGTGAGACTGGCGTAGTCGTCGTTCGAATTGCTGGATACGCGCCGTACGCCGCGCACGCCTTGAATGGCCGCTTCCACCGGGCTCGTGAGATACGTCTCGATCACTTCCGGCGACGCGCCGGGCCAGCTGGCGAAGACGCTGAGTCGCGGCAATTCCACGGTGGTGCGCGTGGCCAGCGGCAGTCGCGTGAAGGAGATCGCGCCGGCCAAGAGCAGGGCCACGCAGATCGCCCACACCACCGCCGGGCGGTGGGTCGCGAAGCGAATCATGCGGCGCGCTCAGCACGACGCAGCGCGCGGCGTTCGGTGCGCCGCTCGAGCACCGCGTACGCGGTGGGCAGCAAAAAAAACGTGACCAAGAGCGCGCTGATACTGCCACCGATAATGCCAGCCGCCAGCGGCTGATACAACGCGCCACCGCTGCCCCAACCGAACACCAGCGGCAGCACACCGGTCACGGTGGTAATCGACGTCATCGCGATGGCGCGGAGGCGTTGTTCACCGCCCCGTACGATCGCCTCGTCTATGCCATATCCGTCTTCGCGGAATTTGCGAATGGCATCGAGTTTCACCACCGCTTCGTTGTCGGCCATGCCGATCATCACCACGATGCCGATCAAACTCACGGCGTTGAGCGACTGCCCGGTGAGCCACAGAAAGATCACCGCGCCCGCACCAGCCAACGGCACCGTGAGCATGACCACCAGCGGTATCGTGAAGCTGGCAAACTCGCCCGCCAACACCAGGAACATGAGCAGCGCCGCCAGCACCGCCACCAGCGTGAGTTCATTGCTCGTGCGCTCTCGCTCTGCGTCGGCGCCACCCACTTGCCACGACACCCCGGCCGGCAGCGTGAGGGCCGCCATGCGCGACTGCACATCGGTGGTGGCCTTAGCCGTGCCACCGCTCTCCACCAACCCTTCAATGATGGTGACCGGGCGCTGCCCCACGCGCACCACTTCCAACGGCGCCCGTGTTTCTCGCACTTGCACCAACTGCGCCAACGGTACGCCGCGCAGCGGAGTCTTGAGCGCGGTCTCCAACTCTTCGTTGCGCAGACCGGCATAGCGTACCATGATCGGCGTGCGACGGTCGGTTTCGCGCAGCTCGCTCGCACTCACACCACCCAACGCGCCGGCCAGCGCACTCGCCACCTGTTGCGGTACGATGTTGCGCTCGGCCATGCGCGCACGCTCCAGCGACACCTCCACGATAGGCTGCGTGGCGGCGAACGCATCGCGCACATCGGTGAGTGCGGGCACCGTTTGCATGGCTCGGCGCACGGTGTCAGCCCATCGCTGTGATTCCACCAACGTGGGGGCCGAGAGCTCCACGCGAACCAGGCGTCCTTCGCGGCCGATCAACGACCCGAACTCCGACTGCCCGGCCAGATCGATTGCCAGCGCACCTTTGGCCAAATCCGGCAACTTGGCCCGCAGCTGCTGCGCAAACTGGGCGGCATCGGCGCTCGCCGGCACCGGCACGATGAGCTGCGCGGTGGCACTCGATCCCGGATCAGCACCGGCCAGGATCTCTTCGTCGGTGGCCTTGCCCACGCGAGCATAGATGCCCGTGGCACCAAGCGACCGTGCCGCAGTCTCTACACGCGCGACCTGCGCCGCCGTGGCCTGAATGCTGGTGCCTTCGGGCAGCTGAACTGCCGCCACCAGCACGCCTTCGTCCACCCGCGGCAGAATCTCCTTCGGCAACGTGTAGATCAGTACCACCGTGATCGCCAACAACGCGCCGGCCATGCCGAATACCGATCGCGGATGCGTCAGCGACCACCGCATGCCCTGTTCGTACCACGCGGTGAGCGTGCGCCCCCAGCCGTCAAGCGTGCGCGCGGCAGCCGACGGCTCCTTCGGCGGCGCAATGGGCGCCGGCGCCGAGTTCGCGAGCTTGCGCCGCCCAACGATCATCACCGGCATGAGCGTGAGCGCCAACACCAGCGACGCCGCCACGGTGGTGACCACGCTCAAGCTCAAATCGCGAAACAGCGCCGCCGCGAGGCCGCGCACGAAGATGATGGGGCCGAACACCAACACCGTGGTGAGTGTGCCGGCGAACAGCGGCGCCGCGACTTCATCGGTTCCGGTGACAGCCGCCTCCAACAGCGACATCCCTTCTTCGCGCCGTCGTCCCACCGACTCGGCCACCACAATCGCCGTATCCACCAACAAGCCGGTCCCCAACGCGAGGCCACCCAAACTCAGCACGTTGATGGATACACCAAGGGCTTGCAGCGCCACCAGCGCCATCAGCACCGACAACGGCACCGTCACTCCGATGGCGAGCGATAGTCGCCAGTTGCGCAGGAACACGAAGATCACGAGCAGCGACAGCAGCCCGCCAGCCACGATTTCCTGCCCCAAATTCGACAGCGCATCCACCACGAAGTCGGCCTGCGCCGCCACCACGGTCATCGACACGCCGGGGAACTCCTTTTCCAGCTGCGCGATGGCGTCGGTCATGCGACGCGTCACCGCTACGGTATTCGAGCCGGCGTCTTTGTAGACCACCATGCCGATGGCCGACGTACCATCGAGACGCGTGAGCGTTTGCGGATCGGCCAGCCCCAGCGACACCGTGCCCACATCGCGCAGCGTGATGCCGGCGCCCAAGGGTCCGATCGGCGTGTCGAGAATCTCCGACGGGTTCCGGAACTCGGTGAGCGCCCGCACCGAGAAGCGGAACTGTCCTTTCCGAATGGTGCCGCCGGCACCGGTGGCATTCTCGGCCCGGATCGCGGCTGCTACATCTTCCGGCGTGAGATCGAGAGCGCGCAGCTTCTCGGGATCGAGCTCTACGCGGACTTCATCGTCGGGCGCCCCCACCACCGCTACACTCGATACGCCTTCGATTTGCTCGAGACGTCGCGCGTGCACTTCGGTGGCCGTGCGCGCCAAGCTGCGCAGGTCGCCACCACCTTGTGCCCGCGAAGCTTTTGCCGCTTGCGACGCTGACTGCTTGATGGCCAGCACCGCGATGGGGCGTTCACCCGGATCGCTGGTGAGCAGCGTGGGGCGATCGGCGCGTTCCGGTAGCTGACTGCGCGCCGCGTCGAGCCGTTCACGCACCGACAGCACGGTGGCGCGCATGTCAGTGCCCCACTCGAAGCGCGCGGTGGTGGTCACTTCATTGTTGCGACTCACACTGCGCAGTTCGGTCAGCCCCGGCGTGGCACCGATCGCTTCTTCAATCGGCTCGGCCACGAAGCGCGACACTTCGGGCGCGGCGGCGCCGGTGTACACCGTGCGAATGGTGAGCACCGGCAGCGACACATCGGGCAGCAGCGACACCGGCAATCGACTCAGCGACACCGAGCCCAGTAGAACGACGGCCAGAATCGCGGACAGCGTCGCGACGGGGCGACGCACCGCATAGGCGGCGAGACTCACGCGCCGCCCTCCCTATCGCTTGAGTTTCGGCGCACGATCGCTCGGCGCACGTTCACCCGACGCACCGGTAGCGGGCGACGCTTCGCGCGGCGCCGTCACGCGTACCGGCGCGTCGTGCGTGAGCGTGAGATGTCCTTCGGTAATGATCTGATCGCCCGGATTCACCGGAATCTGCCCGGTGGTGGAATCAGGCAGCACCTCGGTGTCGATGCCATTCGTGCGACCCGGCACGATGTAGGTCCACTGCGCGCGTCCGTCTTTCACCACGAACACCAGCGGTCGTCCATCGCGCTCGATGACGGCACGCGACGGTACCATGCGTCGGCCCGGCAATCGCGTGGCCTCGAGTTGCACGTCGGCATACATCCCGGGGCGTAGCGTACCGTCGCCCTGCACGCGCACGATGGCGCGGCCGGCGCGCGTGACGGAGTCTACCAACGGCAACAGCGCATCCACCCGACCACGTAGCAATCGACCCTGCGCGCCAGCGCTGCTGATGCTGGCTTCACCGCCCACCCGCACCAGCGGCAAGTCATGCTCGAGCACCTGCGCCTCGATACGCAGATTGCGCGTGTCGACTACCGTGAGCAGCGGCTGCCCGGCACTGACCTTCTCGCCGGCCGAGATCTCGATGGCGTCTACGATGCCATTTACGGGGCTCCGGATCGTGGCGCGATCCTGCTCGTACTTGGCGCGTTCGAGGCGCAATCGCGCGCCAACCAGGCCGGCTTTGTTCATCAGGGCCTTGCGCTGTTCCGGCGTCGGGCCACGGCCCGTGACCACTGACTCGGGCACGAAGCTTTCCAGAAAGCGCTGCTCGGCTTCATCGGTGCTGGCCTGCGCGTCGCGCACCGAGAGATCGAAGGGATACCCATCGAGACGGGCCAGCACCTGTCCCTTGGACACCGACTGCCCGGGTCGTACCACGAGCTGCGCCACCGTGCCCGCCACTTCGGCGCGCAGCTTTACCGCCGCGTCGGAGCGGATCTGCCCCGTGGTGGTTACCCGCAGCACCAGGTCGCCGTCGCGCGCCTCTTCGGCCATCACCGGCAGGGCCAAGGCCGGGCGGCCGGCTTCCTCGGCCGCTTCCTGAGCGGCGGTGGAGGTGGCGCTGGCGGAATCGGTGGTAGCGGCGGCGTCGCCCTTGTTGCAGGCGGTGAACGTGAGCGCAGCGAGCAGTGGCGCGACCACCAGCGGGCCGAGAACACGAGCGGGACGACTGGGAGGTGTCTGCATTGGGATCGTCAGTAGCGAAGCCGGCGCGTGCGGATGCGCGACGCCGAGCGATGGCACGCAATTGGAGTCGCCGTAGCGCGGAAAGGTTGCCACGGCGGAGGCGAGACAAGTATGGAGAGAGGGGCGGGATCGCGCGATGGCGAAATGCTGCGCACGGGGTGATTCGAGCGCGCCAAGCAGCGCGAGATCTGGTCACAGCAGGGAGACGGACCGCTGGCGAATCGACTCACGTGAAAGCGAATCTGATGATGGCCGCGTTTCTCAAAACGGCGCGGGGCACAATCGGAAGCGACGCGAAGGTGCCGATCACCAATGGGTTGAGTTTCTCGGTCCTCGGGCGCGTGCGATCACTCATGCGCGATGCGCGTTTGATGGCGAACACAGTTCATGTTGCGCAATCTGTTGCTCCGGCAATGTTAAAGCCGGTCTTTCAGCTGGATCGATCTGAGTCGCAAAACATCAACTGGATCGTGCTACAGTGCGATCAACAAGTAAGAATCGACGATTTGCCATTCTGGAAGGTTCGCTCCCGCGTTCGCCAGTGTCAATTGATAGTTCCACTCTTCTGGCGGTGGCAGAATGAGGAGATTTGCTGCGATAAAGTAGGGTGCGGTGGCACTGACAGGAGGCACAAAGCCTTGCCGCCTACCTTGCAGCACTTCGCGAGCGAGGGGTCGCAGCTTTCTTCGTACGGCAAATACACCGCCTGCCGACGGAGTTTATTGTCTCCGCCGATGCGGATATAGAGCACGGTGGTGACGTAACAGCGACGTCGCGTCTCCCCTAGCCAGACATGCCGTGGTTTATCATCGAAACGTTTCGGAGCTTCGACGTCACGGCGGCAGGCCGGGTACACTTTTCACGACCAATTCTAGGTCGCCGAAACAGGGAGTGAAGCGACTCGTTTCTATTGGTCCCGCGCCGGGGCGCCGGCGACTGCGCGTGCGGGTACTCACCGTGCGGGTTGGCGCCTTCCGCCGACGGCGGGAACAACCGAGGGAACATTCGCGCGCACGATGCTATCAAGGACGCTGACGCTGGGCGTTCCACCGAGCAGGGTCGAGCCCACGATGACGCTCGGGGTGCCACTCAACTTCAGAGTACGCGCCTGCGCCATGTCAGCCTTTACTCGCGTGTCGAACCGCCGACTGGTGACGCACCGTTCAAAGGCGGCCACATCCGCAACGCCGCTCTTGCGTGCGAATGCGCTCCATTGCTCCGAGGGAATCGAATCCTGAGATTCGAAGAGTGCATCATGAAAGCGTTCGAAACGATCTTGGTCGCCCGCGCATTCGGCGGCTAACGCGGCATCAAAGGCGTAGGGGTGAAGATTCTCGATGGGCATGTGGCGATACTCTACGCGAATCGCGTCGGGATACCGTTCACGAATCCGTTTGAGATTCTGCTGAAGCACGGAGCAGAACGGACATTGGAAGTCGGAGAAAACAAGCAGCGCGACCGGTGCGGATTCCGGACCCATTCGTCTGCCGACCCCCCACGATTCAAGCGCCTCGCGCAGCTCACGGTTCTTCGGTGCGCTGCGTACCGGAGGAAAGAACTCCCGCCGCACCACCGCTGCGGTGACGAGCAAGGCGCAGACCGTGAGCAGCGCAGACGAGATGGTTCCCCAGCGGCTACTTTCGGCCATGGCCACGCTCCGCAGCGAGAGAGTCGAGCAGACGAAAGGCGTACACGGAAGGCACCTGATTCTCGTCGCTTCCGATGGTATACAGATGGTTCGCGCGGACGGCTGCGAGGCGCATGTCGGCAGGAAAGCGCACCGTGCCGCGCACGACGCCGTCCACATCGCACCACACCCAGCGATCGGGTTGACCGCCGGCACCGGTGAGCCCGAGCCACACGCCGTCGTGTTCATCGACCACGACATCGGCGAGCGGCGGCCACGCCACCGGCATCGAATCGGAGAGCACATCGCGCAGGCGGGCGCTGGTTCGCTCCCGTTCACGTGCGAGGTCGTCGGGACGCACGGCCACGGGCGAGGTGGTCATGGCACACCGACGAGCCTCGCTGCCATCGAGCGCTACCACCGTGACCGCCACCGTGTCGGTGCGCGCATACACGACTCGCTTGCCGGCAGAGAAGCGAACGATCGGTTGTCGGCCGAAGACGTTGGTGCCCACGGATATCATCGAACCCATGCGGCGGAAGAGATTCGAGCGACCGATTCCCGTCAGCAACGAGTCGCGGACCAGCGTGCCTTCCGTACCGAGCACCCGCACCACCATGCGTCGGTCGGCAAACTGCGCATCCGATGCCTGCGCTCGGACCGGCGCCATGTAGGTGGCCAGCAACTGCGACGTGGCGCCAATGCGGTACACCCGTTCCGGCGAGCCGGAGCCCTGATTGGTCACCGTGCGCGAGTACACGACACTGTCGTCACCGGATCGGAAGGCGTTGATGCGCTGTAGCACGTTGTCGAAGACGAACAGCGTATCGCCTTCGCCCGCCTGCACACTGCCGATGCCTCGGAACTCGCCAGGGCCCGCGCCCGGACGTCCGATGGTTCGCAGCACTCGGCCGTGCGGCGAGATCACCGTGACGCTGAACGGAGCGGCATCGGCCACGTAGACGGCCCCGTGCCGATCCACATCGAGGTCGATGATGTAGCTGAACGACGCCTCCGCATCCGTTTGCCAGAGCGGTGCAATGCGCAACGACGGTCCTTCGTCCGAGCTTGCCACCGCCGGCGTTGTTGCAGCAGGCTCGCTCGTGCGCGTGCGTGCGGTGTCTGATGCGCTACATGCCACGACGCCGAGCAAGCCACTCACCAATCCAACACGCGCCCCGCTGACGAGTCGGAACGCATGTCGAAGCAGCTGGACGCGGCACGCGCTCAAAAGAGTAGGCAGCCCAAGAACGTGGTACAGGCCTCGCAGCTAGTCGCGGTGGCCTCACACGCGCCGCCGCAACATCTCGGTCCGCTGCCAACCTGACAACACACATCGCCGGACTCGGCCATCACCGGTCGCGGAGACGCCAACATGAACGCGCCGGCTCCGATGACCATCATCGCAAGCGCCCGCATCCGCTTCATCTGTCTCGTCGTCATACTCGTTCCCTAGAAGAGGTGAATAGAAGCGTCGATCAGGTAAGAAGGCAGTTCCAGAATCCGGTGCAGGCGTCACAAGTCGTCATGGTTGCTTCGCAATGCCAGCCGCAGCACTGCGCCTGCCCGTTTGCTGAGGTGCAGCAGGTTTGCCCCTCTCCAGCGAGCGCGGTCTTGGGATTGAGCAGGATCATGCCGCCGACGGCAATGGTCACTGCAGATACGAACGTCCTGATGCGCCGATGCATAGGCCTCTCGTGTTGGAATGTCAGACAGAGTGAACACGCAGACTATTCAACGGGGCGATTGGGTCGACAAGGACCAAACAGGGACAGAGTCGTCGTCCAACTTTTGAAGGAGCTTCTGTGCTCTCAGGGCGCGGCGGACGGAGCGGGGGTCACTCCACCCGCACAGCTCGGCGATCTCAGCGGCAGAGATCACTCGCTGATTCAGCAGCGCCAGAGCGTACGCACTACGCGCGGCGCGTATGGACTGGGCAAGAGACGGCAAGCCGCTGGCGGCGAGGTAGCGATTGATCGTCTTCTGACTGCAGCAGAGCTCTGCGGCGATGCGCTTGGTCGTCCACATCGCCGGGCTTCTCCTGACGTCATCCAGAAGGGCACGAAGACGATCTGCCTGCGGCCACCGGTGGGCACCGCAGACGGTCGACGCGATCGACTCGATGGCCGCCTGCAGCGGCGCATCGCGCCAGATGGCCGGGAGCAGCGAGAGGAGTCGCCGCACGATCGCGACGCTGTTGGCCTCGGGGGCGGTATAGACGACCGCACGCGTACGAGGGTGTGATGCCTTCCATCCACTCGCGAGTTGCATCAGCTGTTCGTCGCTCATGCCGTGCGCGTTCGGCCAAGACACGGGATCGATGATCAGGTCATCGCATCCTGTGCGCAAGGCGTGCTGGACATCGTCGAGAGAATCGGCTTGGCAGAGCAGCGGCCAATCACCGAACGCGTAGGCTGCGAGCTGGAGACGCAGCAGACTGAAGAGCTGCGTGCTGACGGCCACGACCATACGGCGCGTGTCGATGCGCGTCCCCTGTGGGCGGTCTCGCAGTGGAGTCATGACAGTTGAATTGGACGAGGGGTCGCTGTACGCATTTCGCTGTGTGTACTTCGTGTTGCACATTTCGCGGGGCGCATGCGGCGTTCATCGATGTCCCTCGTGCAGGATCACACGGCCCGCACGGCTGCGGTACGTTGCGGCTCGTGTGGCGACCGATGCCAGCGCGGCTGCCGACGGCCATTCCACAGATCGAGTCCATCACGCATGAGCATCCACTCGCCCGCATCCACTTCCACGTTCTGCTGCCCCGCCCGCAAAGCCATCGGCAGTCGAAACGTGCCGCGTTCCACTCGCTTGTACTCGACCATAAACCGATGCAATCCCACGCGAACAGTGTGATGCGGTCGCGTCGCCTATTCAGGACCACAAACAGATGGCCGCTCATGGGGTCCGCGCCGATCACGCTCGGCGTGAGCGCGGGGAATCCATCACCGCCGCGTCGCAAGTCGCAGAGCGCGGCGGCCACGTGGATCCGGATCGCCGCCGGACAGCGTGAACATCTCAGCCGTACTGCTTGAGCGCAGCCGGCACCGCGCAGATCGCCTCGGGCGCCACACCGCGAACACGAATCATCCGAATCTCCATCGGTGCAGCGTCACCCGCGTCGCCTCGCTCCGGCAGCACGCGCCCGGGATGGAACCCTACCGGTCCGCATTCGGGCACGGGACCGTGCGCGTCCGTCGTCGTGATCCGATAGTAGAGTCGGTGCACCGCGATGCCGTAGCGTCGCGCGAACGCCGCAGGCGACTCGCCACTCCGTCGCCACGCCGCCACGATGCACTGCCCCTTGTCCTCACTCCACACCCGCTGCGTCGCGAGTCGCTGCCCCTCGCTATCCATCATGTCCATCGCCCCTCCTCTCGTTCGTCGTGAACCCACCGAACGAACGCAGATCGCTACCGCACCGCCTCATGGAAAGGTGGTAAATCCGTACGCTTATCCACGGGGTACTCGCCGCGACTGAGTGCCAAGTTGCATAGCGAGATGCCGCCTTTTGAGTGATCGGCCATCTCGACGACCTGAAACCAGTTCTTCAGCAACCGAAACGGCGGCAGTCGGCTTCGGGCGAGCTCGCGCGACAGCTCACGGCGATCGGAAACGCCAAGGGCTGCACAGGCGTCGGCGACGGTGACCGCTAGTCGCAACTTGGCGAACAGTTCCGCCAGCGCACCCATACGAACACGGAGCTCCACCCAATGCAGCTCGACTTTGCCTTCACCGTATGCGCCGGTGTCAAGCAGCATGCATTCCCCCGCCGATTCCCAGTCGACCCACTCGCTTCTCCGTTCAAGACCAAAGGATTCAATACGTGATGCCGCGATTGCGACTTCATTTTTGAAGCGGAATCATTGGTATGCAATAGCGAATTCGCAGATACTCAATTCTCGTTGCCCACCATGTTCTCCGCTTGCCCACCGTGTTCGCTTGCCGCGTATTTACGCGCAGCGCCACGTGTTCTCGTCCCCGGCGCGGACACCTCAATACCGCGCCGCCCCAATCACCCAGCGCACGATCCACGTGCCCGAGGTCTCACCCTCTGCATGCTGCACCAGCGCCGTGAGCGTATCGCCACGCCCCGAATAGCACGCCGGTATTTCCGCCGAGACCGGTAGCTGGACTTCACGGCAACTGCGTCGCGAACGCCAGTCCACCACTTGCGGGTGCGCCGGCCCCGTGAAGTCGCCCTACGCGAAGGCGGGGTCGTACGTGATCGCCGCCGAGCGCTCGCCGGCGAGCATGCCCACGAGCATCGGGAACGACCACGTGAAGGCTGACGCCGGCGCCTGCGAGGGATCGCGCAGCAGCTCCAGCATCACCTCGGCGCGCGCGCCGCGTCGCGTGGTGACGACCAGCGCCACCGAATCGATGGACGGCGACGACAGGTGCCAGCGATACACCATGTTCGACGCTTCGAACACGCCCACCACGGTGCGGTCATCGCGCGCGACTTCCACGCTGCCGAACGCCTGCGCGATGAGCGGGCTCCTCGTTATAGATGCGCGGCACGGATCCGCCGCGCTGCGGTGCGGTAGCGCTATCCGTCAACAGCGCGAACGCCGTCCCGCTGTCGGCCGGCAGCGAGCCCACCAGCAGGCCGTCGTGCCACCCTCGAATAGTCGTACTCGGCCAGCCCATCGCGATCGACCGTCGTGGCTGTGTCGTGGTGCGGTCGAACAGTGTCGCACGGCGCTGCCCGCCGTCCTGCACCGCCAGCACGCTGTCGCCGACGAGCGCCAACGACGTGGGTCGCATCACTTCACGCGGGCCGCCGCCGCTGCGGGTAATGGGCACAAGCCCCGAGCCGTCGCGCTCCACCCGCAGCACGCGCTTCTCCGACATGTCGGAGATGTACACGCGCCCGGCCGCGTCAACCGCGATGGCATTCGGCTTGCCCACGAAGACGCTGTCGGTTTCCACCACCGCCACGCTGTCGATAAGGCTGATCGCGGTCGCGCCGTCGGCCGCGGCGCCATCGCGACCTGCGCGATCAGTCGCGGTACCCCCACACGCCACCATCGCAGCGACCGATGCACTCGCGAAAACGCCCATTCGCGGTCGCATCATCGATGCGCCCGGCACGTTGAAATGCATGATGTCGACCCCGATCTGAAAGAAAACCGCCGATTTCTGAAAGTCGTTGCCCACGGTGTTCGGTAGTTGCCCACCGTGTTCGGTTGTTTTGGTGAGCACCGTGACATGTTGGGGCATGGTCATGCCGCGCGCGCTCCGTGCCGTTCTCGATTCCCTGTCCGACAAAGGGGATCCGACGCTGCGTATTGTCCGCGACCTGCGCGCCATCACGGCTGATCTCGACGCGGCGATCTCGGACATCGAGAAGGCGCCGAACGACGAGGAACGTCGTACGGCCCGCCTGCGACGCGTGCGCGCGCTGCGACACATGATCAACACCCTCACCGAGCTCGAGTCCGAATGGACGCGCGCCAGCTAGTCGACCGGGGCGGGGGCCGACGCCACCAAATGCGTGAATTCATGCGGATGAATGCATTGGCAGTATTGACCCTTACATTGTCACGTATTCCGGAGCTCTATGCGTAAGCCTCTCTCTCCCCTGCAAGCCTTTGCGGCCGACGCGGGCGGTGCCACGGATCGTGGTGTCGACCTCGGCGCACAGCTCATGTCATGGCTGTCGGTGGCACAGTCGGCCGATATGCTGGCAGGCGGTTCCGCGCCTTCCGAGCAGGCGCTGGCCCAGTCTACGGCGCTGTTGGCCGAGTTCGGCGATCAGCGCCCCAGCATGGTGCACGATGCGTTGCCGGAACCTACGGTGCCGATTCCGCGCATCGCCGAGCGTTTTCGCGTGGCAGCCGAAGCCATGGAGATCGCCGGCTGCTACGAGTTGGCGTTTACCACCGTGGCAGCGGTGTGCCGACTCACGGCGCACGCCGATGCGGTCACCGCCACGCTGGCCACGTTGCATTTGGGGCGCATCGCGCGACAGATGAACGACTTCGCCGCCGCACAGGACTGCTACGACCGGGTCGTGGTGCGCGCCACGCGTGAACGTGATGCGCCACTGGCTGCGCGCGGCCACATCGGCCGCGCGCTGTTGAGTGACATGCGCGGCAACATACCGGCGGCCGAAGCGAGTTATCGCAAGGCGCTGAATTTAGCCGTGCCCGGTGGCGGGGCGTACACGATGGCCTGTCAGGGCCTCATTACGTTGGCCATCAATCGCCAGCAGTTGGGCGATGCGCTGTTGTATGGATGGCAGTTACACGACGCGAGTGCCGAAGACTCGGAGTTGCGCTATATCGCACTCTTCGAGCTTTCAGTCGTGGCCCTGCACGCCGGCTTTCCTGAACCGGCCCTGCGCGGCTTCACGCATGCGCTGGAGCGGCTCAGCGTGCCGCGCATGCGATTGCTCGTTTTGGGAGGTGCGATCCGGGCGGCGGCCAAACTCCAAAGGCGTGAACAGGTGGCCACGACACGTGAGGCGATTGAACGGGCGATTCGCGACGCCAACCAGGCGCACGACGCCGCGCAAGTCCTCATCCATGGCGCTGGTGCGCTTCACGAAATCGATGACCTGGACGGGGCTCACGCGATGCTCCGAGCCGGTCGCGATCTCTCCGCGCGCCACGGTTATCACGAGTTCGTGTTCCGCGCCGACGAGATGGAGGCCAGCTGGAGCCGCAGCGCGCCGCGTGAAGCCCCTGCCGTAAAGGTGGTTCCCAAGGTTCGTCAGCGGGCGCTTCGCGTCGGCATCGAACGACTCACCGCATTGCGGTAGCCGGTGACTTTTCAACCTCAGCCCCACGGCCGCATATCCTTGCGCGTCGTATCCGCCGGCGGCGGCGTGTTCGGGTCGCCGTTGTCATTGCCAGTCGGCGTCTGGCATGCTGCGACGAGCGGGGCGATGGTGAGCAGAGCAACAAGCAGCAGGCGGCGGGAATCGATCACGTCATACTCCGGGAAGGGGATACCCAGTGATACGGGCATCTGTCCGGGGGTACGTCATCACGGTGGGCAATCACCGAACGCCGTGGGCAACGACTTTTTCACCATGCCATCGATCCTTTCCACGCCAAGAGCAACGTGACGCCTGAGCTCGGCATCGGATGGATCCCGTCGTCGTCCCCGACGATCGATCGTCTCCGCAACATCGTTCCCTTGGGAGCGGTGGTTGTGCCGTGCGTTGATGAGGTCGAGCTGTTGATCGCCGTGAGCAGTGGTCGCGTGGCACTCACCGTCGTGGAAGCGGGCGGCGGGACCAATGCCCCGGCGCTGCTTGCACTGCGGCGCCTGCGTGAGGGGTTTCCGCAGCACCCCGTGATCGCCTGGTGCGATGTGCGCGCCATCGAGTCGCAGGACCTGCTCGAAATCGCCCGCGCCGGCGTACAGGACTTGGTCCGCCAGGATCTCGACGAACTGCGCCACGTCTTCGCCCGGATCGTGGCCTCGGCCACCCAACGCGTCATCAGTCACCGGATCGTGGATGCGTTGGCCGACGTCGTGCCGCAGCGCTTGCATCCCCTGCTGTCATACGTGCTGGAGCACTCCGATGAGCACCTCGACCGCGATGGCGTGGCCGCCGTGTTCGGCCTGTCACGCCGCACCCTGCAGAACCGGCTCACCGCAGCGCGACTCCCGCCTCTGCGGCCATTTCTGACGTGGTGTCGGATTCTGGTGGCGGCCGGGCTGCTCGACGAGCCGGGACACACGCTCGACTCGGTGGCCTCGCAGCTCGATTTCCACGAGGCCGCCAATCTGCGCATGACGCTGCGGCGCTATACCGGCACCAACATCACGCACCTGCGGGCCCGCGGCGCGTTCACGCAGGCCCTCCGGGCGTTCCGTGAAGAAATTGACCGACGCCCATACGTCGAGGCTTCCTTGCCCCAGTCGTCACCAGCGGATTAACTTGTCCCGTCTAGCCGACGAACGGTGTTCCTTCGGGGATGCCACGATCCGGCGTTGCGCGTGTAGCTCAGTTGGATAGAGCGTCTGCCTCCGGAGCAGAAGGTCGCAGGTTCGAGTCCTGCCATGCGCGTCCGTTCGGCCTGCGGTCACTCTCGTTTCCCATGCCTAGTGCACGTAGCCGAGCTGAAGCGGAAGTCTGTTCCTGAACTCCTGGCGCTGGCCGCGTCATTGCATGTCACGAGTACCAGCGGCCTTCGTAAGCAGGAGTTGATCTTCCGTATCGAGCAGGCTCTGCTCGATGCCGAAACGACGCTGTACGGTGAAGGCGTCCTCGAAGTCCTCCCGGAAGGCTACGGCTTTCTCCGGTCGCAGGACTTCAATTATCTGCACGGCCCGGACGATATCTACGTCTCCCCTTCGCAGGTGAAGCGCTTCGACCTCCGCACCGGTGATACGGTGATGGGGGAAGTCCGCCCGCCGAAGGAGTGGGAACGCTATCTCGCGCTCCTCAAGGTGGAGCGCATCAACGGTGGTGACCCTGAGCAGTCGAAATTGCGTAGCGCCTTCGACAACCTGACCGCGAAGTACCCCGACGAACGCATCCGCCTCGAGCGGAGCAACGGCGAAGTCGCAACCCGTATCTGCGACATCATCGCCCCGCTCGGGAAGGGCCAGCGCGCCCTCATCGTTGCCCCGCCAAAGGGTGGCAAGACGATCCTCATGCAGCAGCTCGCGAACGCGATCATCGAGAACCATCCCGAGATCACGCTCATCGTGCTGCTGATCGACGAGCGCCCGGAAGAAGTGACCGACATGCAGGCCAGCTGTCCCAAGGCCGAGGTCATCTGCTCCACGTTCGACGAAACGGCCGACCGCCATGTGCAGGTGGCCGACATGGTCATCGAAAAGGCCAAGCGCATGGTGGAGTCGGGGCAGGACGTCGTGATTCTGCTCGATTCCATTACGCGACTGGCCCGCGCGCACAACGCCGTGGCCCCGCAGGGCGGCAAGATCATGTCGGGCGGCATGGAAGCGTCGGCGATGCAGAAGCCCAAGGCATTCTTCGGCGCAGCCCGCAATCTCAAGGAAGGCGGCTCGCTCACGATCGTGGCCACCGCCCTCATCGAGACGAACTCGCGCATGGACGAGCTGATCTTCGAGGAGTTCAAGGGCACCGGCAACATGGAGCTCGTGCTCGATCGCAAGCTGGCCAACCAGCGCATCTTCCCGGCCATCGACATCAATAAGTCGGGCACCCGTCGTGAGGAGCTGTTGCTCACGCCGTTCGAACAGCAGCGCATCTATCTACTCCGCGCGTTCCTGGCCGACATGCCGTCCGACGAGGCGCTGCAGTTCCTGATCAAGCGTATGGAACGCGCCGAGAACAACAAAGAATTCTTCGAACAGATGGCGGAACCCTGAAAACCTCTATGTCCTACACGCCATGAATGCTACGACCGGACGCCTCCTCGCTGTGGACTGGGGGGACAAGCGTATCGGGCTGGCCGTCAGTGATGAACTGGGCATGCTCGCGTCGTCCGCCGGCACCATCACGCGCCGCGCGGGCAAACGGCCGCCGATCGCCGAACTGATGCGCCGCGCCGACGAACTCGGCGTGACCGGCTACGTGTTCGGCTTGCCGATCGATCCGGCGGGTCTGGAAACCGATCGCTGCCGCGAAGTGCGCGATGTGGCCGCCAAGCTGATTTCGCGTCAGCCGCTCCCCGTGCGTTTGGTCGACGAGCGCTTCACCACGTCGGCCGCGCTCCGCAGCATCAAGGAGCAGGGCGGCAGCACGCGCGGTCGCAAAGAAGAGGTGGACGCATTGGCCGCCTGCATTCTGCTGGAAGGCGTGCTGCGGGCGTCGGCGCAGGGCGTCACGCTGGGCGAGCTGGTCGAGGCGTAAATGGCACGGCGCTCGCGCTCACGCGGCGGCCTGACCCGTATCCTGTTGCTCTCCGCCCTCGTGGTGGCCGCGTGGTACGCGTACGGCGAGATCGAAGGCGGTGGTGATGGTACCACGTCCAGCGAGCGCGTGATGATTCCCAAGGGCGCATCGATGCTCGCCGCCGCCGAGTCACTGGCGGTGCACGATGTGATCGGATCGCCGCGCTTGTTTCGCTGGTACACGGCGGCCGCCGGACGCGAGCGCACCATCAAGCCCGGCACCTATCAATTTCCATCGGGCGCCGGCTATGCCTATGTGCTCGACGCGCTCGTCACCGGGCGCGGCATCATGCGCACGGTGGTCATTCCCGAAGGCTTCGATCTGCGCGACATCGCGCCCGTACTGACCAAAGCGCTGTCGGTGCCGGAAGACTCCGTGCGGGTCGCCGTGACCGACACCACGTGGCGGCGGAAGCTCAACGTGCCGGCCGCGTCGCTCGAGGGATACCTCTTTCCCGCCACCTACGCGTTCGCCGATGGCACCACGGCGCGCGAGGCGGTGAATGCGATGCTCGAGCGCTTCGAATCTGTCTGGAAGCCCGAATGGGATGCGCGCGTGAAAGCGATGGCGATTTCGCGGCACGATGCCATCACCATGGCGTCCATCGTCGAGAAGGAAGCGCGCAAGCCTGAAGAGCGCGCGCTGATCTCGGCCGTCTACTGGAATCGCGTGAAGAAGGGCATGCTGCTGCAGGCCGATCCCACCGTGCAGTACGCGCTCCCGCAACACGTGGATCGCGTGTTCTACAAGGATCTCGACGTGGAATCGAAGTACAACACGTACAAGTACGTTGGCCTGCCGCCGGGCCCGATCGCCTCACCCGGTGAAGCATCGATTGCCGCTGCGCTGGCGCCGGCCGATGTGCCGTATCTGTTCTTCGTGGCGCGCGCCGATGGCGGTCACGAATTCCGTACCACGTTCGCCGAGCATCAGCAGGCGATCGCCGACATCAAGCGGGCGAAGCGCCAAGGCACACGATGAGTCGCGCTCCCCGTATGGAAGGGGCCGCGGTGGTGTCCCGTCGCGCCGTGCAGCGTCTGCGAGGGGGACATCCGTGGGTGTTCCGTTCCGATGTCGAACGCCGGCCGTCGCAGCCCGCCGGCATCGTGCCAATAGAAGGCCCCGACGGCGCGCCGTTGGGCTTTGCGTTGTGGAGTCCGCTGTCGGAAATCTCGTTGCGTCGTGTCGAGACCGATCTCTCGCGCACGCCCGATGCCGCCTGGTGGCACCAGAAGCTGCGCACGGCGATCGCACGTCGAGCGTCGTTGGCCGGTGAAGCGAACGCGTATCGACTCGTGCACGGTGAAGGCGACGGCTTGCCGTCGCTGGTCGTCGACAAGTACGGCGACGTGCTGGTGGTGCAGTTGCTGTCGGCCGGCGTGGATGCCTGGACCGACACCATCGTGTCATCGCTGGTGGAGCTCACGGGCTGCACAGGCATTCTGGCGCGCAACGATCCCGCCGCGCGCGGTCGCGAAGGGCTGCCGCGCGAAGTGAAGCTGCTGTACGGCGAGGTGCCGCGTACGGTGGAAGTGGTGGAGCACGGCGTGCGCTATCTCGCCGCGCCGTGGGATGGCCAGAAGACGGGCGCGTTCCTCGATCAGCGCGAGAACCGTGTGCTGATCGGATCACTGGCCCGCGGTCAGGCGCTGGATTGTTTTGCGTATCACGGCAGCTTCGCGCTGCATCTGGCCAAGAAGGCCGACCAGGTGTTCGCGCTTGATGTATCGGCGCCGGCCTTGGCACGCGTGCATGAGCATGCTGAGCGTAACGGACTCACCAACATCGAGCCGGTGGAGGGCGACGCCTTCGATATCCTGCGCGCGTGGTACCGCGAGGGCCGTCGCTTCGACACGATCGTGGTCGACCCGCCGGCGTTTGCGAAAACCAGGAGCGCCATCGACGGCGCGCTCCGCGGGTACAAGGACATCAACCTGCAGGCCATGCGCTTGCTGGCGCCGGGCGGCCTGCTGTTCACCGCCAGCTGCAGCTTTCATCTGTCGCGCGGGCATTTCTTCGAGATGTTGCAGGATGCGTCGGCCGACAGCGGGCGCGCGTTCGCGCTGCGCGCCATCACCGGCCAGCCGCTGGATCATCCTGAACTGATCACCGTGCCGGAGACCGGCTACCTCAAGGGTGCCCTGCTCGAAGCGATGAGCTGAGCGTGCATCTCGCGATCGAAGCCATCAAGCTGCTGCATGAGCGTCGTGGCATCGGTCGCTACATGCGCAACCTGCTGCCGCAGTTCGTGGAGCGGGACCCGTCGCTTCGATTCACGATGTACGTGCGGCGCGACGAAGACATCGCGCTGCTGCGGGCACATATGGCCACGCTGCACGCCGCCCTGCCCGACCGCACCACCGTGGCCCACGTGCGCGAGTTGCCGCGCACCGACGCCGATGTGGTGTGGTATCCGTGGAATTTCATCACTGTGGCCGCGCCGCACCGACCGATGGTGGTCACGATGCACGACGTGGCGCCCATGCTGCAGCTGGATCATCGCTGGTGGAAGCTGCTCAAGCGGCTGCGCTTCACGCGCCGCTACCAGCACACGATGCAGCGCGCCGCGGCGGTGCTCACGGTGTCGGAGTTCAGCAAATCCGAGATCGTGCGCTACCTCGGCGCTGACGCCTCGCGCATCACCGTGACGCCGCTCGCGGCCGATGATCTGCCCGTCCAGGGCCCGGATGCGTCGCGCCCGATCGACGCCACGGGCCTTGGCGGTCCGTTCTTCATGACGGTGGGCGGTCAGGAAGGGCGCAAGAATCTGCGCACGCTGTATGCGGCCATGAACGCGCTCTACGCGAATGGTCTGCGTATTCCGCTCGTGCAGTGCGGCCCCGGCATGTCGTCGAACACGCGGGCGATCGCCGGCCAAGCGCCGTGGTTGCATCACGTGGGATTCGTGAGCGACGCCGAGTTGGTCACGCTGTATCGTCGCGCCGTGGCGTTGGTACTGCCGTCGCGCTACGAGGGGTTTGGCTTACCGGTACTCGAAGCCATGCGCGCCGGCTGCCCGGTGATCTGCGCCGACAGCAGCGCCTTACCGGAAGTGGCGGGGAGCGCCGCGCTGCTGTTTCCGTGGGAGGATGCCGCGGCGTTGGCCGCGCAGATGACGCGACTGGCGAACGATCCCGTGTTGCGAGAGGCGCAGATCGCTGCCGGCATCGTGCATGCGTCGCGCTTTTCGTGGTCGCGCGTGGCCGATCAGACGCTCGCCTGTTTCCGTCGCGTTGTTTGACGGTGTCGACGATGCATCTGGCCATCGAAGCCACCAAGCTGCTGGGCGAACGCCGCGGGATCGGGCGCTACGTGCGCAACCTGCTGCGGCAATTCGTGCAGCAGCGACCCGGCATGCGCTTCACGATGTATGTGTCGCGTCTCGACGACGCGGCGCCACTCATAGAATTGTTGGCCTCATGGCACGAGATGATTCCGGCGCGCACCAGTATCGCGCTCATCGATACGTTATCGCAGACCGACGCCGACGTCGTGTGGTATCCGTGGAATCTCATCACGAAAGCGGCGCGCCGGCCGATGGTGGTAAGCACGCTCGACCTCGCGCCCATGCTGCAGCTGGATGATCAGTGGTGGCGCGTGCTCAAGCGACTCAAGTATCGCCGCCGCTATCAGCGCACCGCCGCGATGGCCACGGCCGTGCTCACCATTTCCGAGTTCAGCAAGCGCGAGATCGTGGAACGGTTGCAGGTCGATCCGTCGCGCGTGTCGGTCACACTGCTGGCCGCCGACGACCTGCCACTCGACGACCTCTCGCTCGCCGAAACGCGTCCCCCTCTTCCGGCGCACGCGGCAACGCCCTCCGGCCCGTTCTTCCTCACGGTGGGTGGTCAGGAAGGGCGCAAGAATCTGCGTACGCTGTACGAGGCGATGGCCCTGCTGCATGCGCACGGGATGACTGTCACGTTGGTGCAGTGCGGTCCCGGGATGTCGCCGGCCACGCGCGCGCTGTACGGCGCCGCCCCCTGGCTCACGCATGTGGGATACGTGACCGACGAGCAGTTAGTGGCGCTGTATCGGCGCGCCACGGCGCTCGTGTTTCCGTCGCGCTACGAGGGCTTCGGCTTGCCGGTGCTCGAAGCCATGCGCGTGGGCGGCGCGGTGATCTGCGCCGACGCCAGTTCATTGCCGGAAGTGGCCGGCGAAGCGGCGCTGCGCTTTGCGTGGAACGACGCGCGGGCGTTGACCGCGCAGATGATGCGCGTGCTGCAGGAGCCGGGGCTGCGTGATGCACTCATCGCTGATGGACACGCGCAAGCCGCGCGATTTAGCTGGGCGAAGACGGCGGCCGACACGCTGGCGTGCTTCGACCGCGCCGCAGCCCACGGTGTGTCGCGTGCGGTCTAGCGTCGCTGACAGCGCGGGCAGTAGAAGCTGCTGCGTCCGGCCTGCGGCAAGCGCTTGAGCGTCGCGCCGCAACGGCGACACGGTTCACCGTCGCGGCCGTACACGCGCCAGATCTCGTTCTCGTCCACGTCGTCACGCCCATAGTAGCGCTCGGTCGGCGCCGTCTCGAGCACCAGGCGCACCGCATCGCGCAGGCGCGTCACGCGTTCGCGCGACAACGTGTTGGCGCCGGTGGCCGGATGCACGCGCGCTTCCCACAGCGCTTCCGATGCGTAGATGTTGCCCACGCCGGCGACCAGTTTCTGATCGAGCAGCGCCGGCTTGATCGGTCCGCGGCGTCTCGCCAGCGCGGTGCGAAACCCGTCGACCGTGAAGTCGTCGGTGAGTGGTTCGGGGCCGATCGCCGGCGGCACGAAGGCACCGGCGGCGTGCAGTCGCACCACGCTGAGCGCCCGACTGTCCACTAACGACACGCGCACGCCGTCGGCCGTTTCCAGACGCACCCGCTCGTGGCGCGGGGGCGCCTCACCCGCGCGAGTGAACTCCCAGTCGCCGGTCATCCGGAAATGCACCTCGAGAATCGCCCCGCCCTGCAGATGCACCAGCTGGATCTTGGCTCGGCGTTCCACCCGGTCGATCGTGAGCCCTTCGGCGGCCCGTCTGGCCTCCTCCGGTAGGTGGCACTGTTGGGACGGGTGCAAGGCGTCGAGGCGGGAGATCACGCGGCCGGCGACCGCCGAACGCAGGCGCGAGGCGGCGAATTCGACTTCGGGCAGCTCGGGCATACGGCGGGGGTAAAGGAGACGGGACGGAGGCGCCGCGCGGTAGCACTGTCGCGGCACCATCCCAACTGTAATGCCGAAAGACACTTGGAAGTGCGAGGATCACAAATACGACGCCGATTTCCTCTTGCGTTCCGGCAGGCGACACCTACTTTATCCACATTCCATCCACACCTCTGGGGCACTGCTATCCAATCTCCCCGATCGCTCAAGTACGAGTACGAGCTGTTCGTCGAACGTGAGATCGAGGACTACAAGGACTCGGTGTCGCGCGGCGCGCTGCTCAAGATCGGCGACGAAGCCGTGGAAGTGCTGCGCAAGCAGGATCAGATCGCGCTCACCGAGATGGTCGTGTGGCAGGAAGTCGACCGGCTGATCACCAAACGTCTGCGACTGCCCACGTACGCCACGTGGAAGCGCCGTCGGCTCAAGATGCTCGCGCAGTACCAGACGCCCGAGCACTGGGGCATCGACCCCAACGCGATGCTGGTCCGCGCCCTCGCCGACTCCAGCGATCGGCATGTGCTGGTGGCCGGTGCGGAGCGGGAAGGCCCGGCGCTGTATCTCGCGGCACGCGGGTGTGCCGTGACCGCCGTGGAGCCCGCCGAAGACGCCGTAGAGCGCGTCGTGCGGGCGGCTGAAGCCGCAGGGCTTACCGAGCGCGTTCGTGGCTACTGCGCCGATCTTGGTGGCTGGGCGCCCGACGTGGAATTGCATGGCGTGGTCTGCTCACCGACCGCCTTTGCCGGTCTCACCACGCAGGATCGCGCCCGCGTGATCGAGGTGCTGCAGAGTGCGACGGTCGACGGCGGCGTGCATCTCGTGGAAACGATCGCGGCCGGTACCGAGAGCATGCATGATGGCTTCCCGCTCGAGGAGCTGCGCTCTCGCTACCGCGGCTGGACGATCTCCGTCGAGAAGACCGTGGGACTTCGCGAGACATTCATGGCGCGGAAGGATTTCGCCGTCGCCTAAGCGGCGCTGAGTCGGGAACCGGCACGCGCCTGTGTCGTTTACACACACAGAACTTGAATTTGTGACGTGTCAGTAGGACACCGCCGACGTGGCTCACGTCGGCGTTCGTTTTTAAGTTGTTTAATATCAACACTTTAGAAATTAGCACCAGGTGGCACTGGGCGTGCTTATACAGACTGCGACGAGTCGCTTCTGTGCGACTCTGCAGTGCTCACACTCGGGGTGGAGGATCACCCACAATGCGTCTCAAAGAGTCAGTGCTCGTGCTGCAACAGCGCGAACCCATGGGGATCGTGATCGCCGACGGTGGACCCGGCGATCGTCCGTCGCGTTTCGCCGCCTTCGTGTGGGGTCCGGTGCCCGACGACGAGGTGCTGGAGATCGAGCGCGTGACGGAGTTCGTCGCCGCCTCCTGAACAAGATCGAAGGACATTGAAGGACCTCATGGAAACGTGAAAGGCGCCGGCAGACATGCCGGCGCCTTCGCGTTTATACACCTGCAAACGGCACGAACGCGTAATTACGCGGCGACCGGCGCCGGAGCGACAACCTTCTTGGCGCGCTTGGTGGCCTTGCGGGCACCCTTCTTCGCAGCCTTCTTGGCGCCCTTCTTCGCGGCCTTCTTCGTGGCCTTCTTGGCACCCTTCTTTGCAGCCTTCTTGGCAACCTTGCGGGTCGCCTTCTTGGCGGTCTTACGGGTCGCCTTCTTGGCCGCCTTCTTCACCGACTTCTTCGCGGCCTTCTTTGCGCCCTTCTTCGCGACCTTGCGGGTCGCCTTCTTCGCGACCTTACGGCCACCCTTCTTTGCCGCCTTCTTGGCGGCCTTCTTGGCAGGAGCCATTTCGAAAAATCCTCTCGAGGAGGGTTGGATCGCACTCCCTTTCCCCCGGTGGAAAGGTGAGCTCACACAAGGCGCGGCGCATGCACCGCGGTCTTATGCGCTACACGGTCTCCAGAGGAGTCGTGCAGGTGGATGTCCGCGTCGACCAGCGACGGGACCAGGCAGGAGCACCACACAGCGCAGAAACGCAAAACGCGTAACGCGGCCGCACAGGACGTTCACGAAGGACGGGGGAGATGCGCGCGAGGCAACGAATACCACATCGAATGCCGATGGTGTCGTGGGAGGCGACGACACGAAGACTGCGCGGCTCACGCATCGCCATGGCGACAGCGGAGCAAGCCGTCGCTCCGCGCACAGGCGCGAGCAGCGACGACGAAACCGTGGCCTGAACCGAACTGCGGTTCGCCACGCCAGAGGTGGTCGCCGAAGCGACCGTGGACTGCTCGAGGAACTCGTGCCGTTTTATGGCCACGCGTTGCCGATGAGGATTGCGCACCCTGTTGCCGTGTAGCGGGAACCACGGACACCCGGATGTGGACAGAACACGCAAGTCGTTGAATTCACGCGAATATACGCGTGGATAATTCAAGTGCGCAATAGCGCGTATAAAGAACGCGCGCGATTACATCACCCGAATCCAAAATCGGACGTCGAAATCCGGACTTCCACGCGCTCCGCGCGCGTGCGACTTTTCGCGTTCTGACCGCACGACGATCTCTCCTGGGAGTGACATGAAAGCGCTGGTGAAGCAAACGGCTGGTCGTGGACTGACGCTGACCGAGGTGCCTGAGCCTACGATCCGCGACGACGAGGTGCTCATTCGCGTGCGCAGCGCCGGCGTCTGCGGCACCGACGTGCACATCTACGAGTGGGACGCCTGGGCTTCCGGACGCTGCAAGCCGCCGTTCATCTGCGGCCATGAGTTCGCCGGCGATGTCGTCGCCGTCGGCAGCTTTGTCGAGAGCGTGAAGGTCGGCGACCGCGTCACCGCCGAGGGACACATCGTCGACGAGCGCTCGCTGTTCAGCCGCACCGGCAACGCGCACGCCGACCCGTCCACCAAGATCATCGGCGTCGACCGTGACGGCTGCTTCGCCGAGTACATCGCGATGCCCGCTACCAACGTCTGGCACCTCGACGATTCGATCAGTTACGACATCGGCGGCATTCACGACCCGATGGGCAACGCCTTCCACACCGCGCTTACCGCCAACATTCCGGGCGCGGTCGTGCTGATCACCGGGTGCGGTCCGATCGGCGCCTTCGCCGTTGGCATCTGCAAAGCCGCCGGTGCCGCGCGTATCATCGCCACCGACGTGAACCCCAAGCGTCTCGAGCTCGCCCGTACCATGGGCGCCCACGACGCCGTCCATCCCGACGACGCCAAGGCGGCCGTCATGAAAGCGTCCGACGGCAACGGCGCCGACGTCGTGCTGGAAATGTCGGGCGTTCCCTCGGCCGTGCACCAAGCGTTCGCGCTCTGCCGCCCCGCCGGCCGCGTCAACATGCTCGGCATTCCGTCCAAGTCGATCGACATCGATTTCGCCACCGAGATCATTTTCAAGGGCCTCACCATCTACGGCGTGGTCGGCCGGCGCATGTACGACACCTGGCACCAGATGTCGCGGTTCGTGGCCTCCGGCAACTTCGATCCGACCCCTGTGATCACGCACCGCCTCCCGCTCGAAGCGGTTGATGACGCGATGCACCTGATCAAGTCCGGCGACGCCGGCAAGATCATCTTCCAGCTGTAGACCGGGCTTCCCCATGTCACTCAAGACTGAACTGCAGGCCGAGCTCGACGCGCTCAAGGCCGCCGGCACATACAAGCGTCTCAACTACCTCGAGTCGCCGCAGGGCGCCCGAGTGCGGATGGAAGGACGCGGCGAAGTCATTGTCCTGTCGTCCAACAACTACCTCGGCCTCGCCAACGAACCGGCCGTGGTTCAGGCCGGCATTCACGCGCTCGAGCAGTACGGCGCTGGCACGGCCTCGGTCCGCTTCATCTGCGGCACCTTCACGCTGCATCGCGATCTCGAAACCGCGATCGCCCGGTTCGTGGGCGCCGAAGCCTCGCTCTCGTACGTGTCGGCCTGGAACGCCAACGAAGCGCTCACGCCCACGATCGCCCGCGAAGGGGACTTCGTCGTATCCGACGCGCTCAACCACGCCTCGATTATCGACTCGGTGCGTCTGGCCAAGTCGATCACCAAGTGCACGACGGCGGTCTACAAGCACAGCGACATGGACGACCTGCGTGAGAAGCTGCGCGGTGCGCATGGCGCCAAGCGCAAGATCATCTGGACCGACGGCGTGTTCTCGATGGAAGGCTCAATCGCCAAGCTCCCTGAAATTCTGCAGATCGCCCGCGACCACGACGCCATCGTGGTCATGGACGACTCGCACGCCACCGGCGTGCTGGGAAAAACCGGACGCGGGACGGCCGAGCATTTCGGGGTGATGGGCGAGGTCGACATTATTACCTCCACACTCGGCAAAGCACTCGGCGGCGCGGCCGGCGGATTCATTGCCGGCCCGGCGGCGCTCTGCGACATGATGACGCAGCGCTCGCGGCCGCAGCTGTTCTCCAATGCACTCCCGCCCACAGTGACCGCCAGTTCGCTGGCCGCCATTGAATACACGGAGGCACACCCCGAGCTGGTCACCAAGCTGCACGACAACGCGGCATACTTCCGCGCGGCAATTCAGGAGGCCGGATTCCAGCCGCTTCCGGGTGAGACGCCCATCATACCGATCATCGTGGGCGAGACGGCGCTGGCCATCAAGGTCAGCGAAATGCTGCTCGACCGCGGCGTGTTCGTGACCGGCTTCGGCTTCCCGGTGGTGCCCAAGGGGGAGGCGCGCGTGCGCTGTCAGGTGAGCGCGGCGCACAGCAAGGATGACCTCGACGCGGTTATTTCAGCCTTCAAGGAAGTGGGAAAGTTGGTCGGGCTGCTCCAGTAGTTCCCTCTGCGTGCGCTGCGCAGAGAAATGCCTTTTGGGATCGGATCACCTGAATCGGTACCATCGTGTCCCCAGCCTCCCTCCTGCTGGCCAGTATCATCCTATCGCTGTCCGTGGCGGCGCTTGTGGCGTACTTCCGTGCGCGCGAGGCCCGCTTGCACCGTGACAGTGTGCGACAACGCACGGAACTCGACGACTCGATCAACGCCCTCGGCGCGGCGCGCGATGCCGCGACCGAGGCGCAGCAGAAGGCGGAGTCGGCCAGCCGCGCCAAGAGCATGTTCCTGGCCAACATGAGCCACGAGTTGCGCACCCCGCTGAACGCCATCATCGGCTACAGCGAAATGCTGCAGGAAGACGCGGCCGACATGACGCCCGGTGAAATCGCGGCCGACCTCAAAAAGATCACCGGCGCCGGCAAGCATCTATTGGGACTGATCAACGACGTGCTCGACTTTTCGAAGATCGAAGCCGGGCGCATGGATCTCAATCTCGAGCCGGTCGATGTCGCGACGCTCCTGCGCGACGTGGAGGCCACCGTCGCGCCGGTCGTGAAGAAGCAGGGCAATCAGTTCGTGGTGCACAGCGAGGAAGACGTGGGCACCATGACGGCCGATCCCGGCAAGGTGCGTCAGGTGCTGCTCAATCTCCTCTCCAACGCCGGCAAGTTCACCACCAACGGCACCGTCACACTGCGCGCCGTGCGCACCGAACGACACGGCGAGGACTTCCTCGCGCTCAGCGTGGAAGACACCGGCGTCGGACTCTCCCGCGAACAGTTCGGCCGACTCTTTCAGGCCTTTGCGCAGGCGGACGCCACCACGCAGCGCGACCATGGCGGCACCGGACTCGGGCTCGCACTCTGCCGACGGTTCACACTCATGATGGGCGGCGACATCGAAGTGGAATCGAAGGCCGGCAGCGGCTCGACGTTCACCGTCATGCTTCCCGCCAAGGGGCCAGCGCCCGACTCCATCGAGTCGGCGGCCGGCGACGAAGTGGACGACTCCGAACCGATTTCCTTCCAGACCCGCATGTTCCAGATCCCTCTCGCGACCGGCAAGAGTCTCCATGGCTGAACCAACGGACCACGACGCGGAGCGTATCCTCGCGCTGTCGCCGCTCACCCTCGACCGGCTGGGCGACATCCGGCAGTTCCTGCGCGTGGCGCTGGAGGAGCTGGGGTGCGCCGGCGCGACGGATGCGATTGTGCTCGCGGTGGACGAAGTGTGCGCCAATCTTGTGGAGCACGCCGTGGACCACGAGACGGTCGGCATGGCTCCGGGTCCGACGCGCGTTTCCGTGCGGCGGAGCCAAGATGATGCCATCATTGTGGTGGAAGACCGTGGGCACCCGTTCGACCCCGCCGACGCCCCGGCTCCTGACCTCACCTCCGACTGGATCGACCGCCCGATCGGTGGTCTCGGCTGGTTTCTCGTGAAGCAGATGGTGGACGAAGTGCACTACGACTCGGCGTCCACCGAGCAGGGCATGCTGAACCGATTGACGCTTATCAAGCGCGGCGCCGCCAGCGCTTCCTCTTCAGGACCCGTCTGACCATGCAGATATCGATCACGCAGCAGGACCATGTCACGATCGTGGCGGTAGCCGGAAGCATCGATGCACTGACGGCCGACACGCTGGTCACCGCCCTGCTCGACGAGGTCGGGGCCGGACGCACGCGACTGGTCGCCCACTTCGGCGCCGTGGAATACACGAGCAGCGCTGGACTCCGGGTGTTGTTGTCGACGCTCAAGGAAGCACGTCAGCGCGGCGGCGATCTGCGGATTTCCGATATCCGACCTAATGTGCGACAGGTGCTGGAGCTGAGCGGATTCACCAGCATCCTGAAGTGCTTCGCCGACGTGGACAGCGCGGTCGCGAGCTTCGCCAACATGGGCGGCAGCAAGTGACAGGAACCGGCATTGCGCTGGTGATCGGCTCCGGCGGCGTGAAATGCGCTGCGGCCATCGGCCTGCAGCGATGCCTCGCCCGTGAATCCATCGACATCGACCTCGTGGTCGGTTGCAGCGGCGGGTCGATCTACGCGGCCGCGATCGCGCTGGGCAAGAACGCCGAGGAAGCGGCGGCGATGAGCACCGCCCTCTGGACGCGCGACGTGACCGCGCAGCCCGATCGCGCCGCGCTCATGCGCATGCTCTTCCCCAAGCTGCTGGGATTCACTGAACGGTTCGGCCTCAAGAAGGACCATCTCGTGTGGGAGCGGTTGACCACGGCCTTTGGCGATCTCACCTTCGCCGACTGCAAGATCCCGCTCTACATCACCGCCACCGATTTCCGTACCGGTGAGCAAGTCACGATCAGCGAGGGGCGTATCGCCGACGCGGTGCGCGCGAGTATCGCGATTCCGTTCGCCTTCGCCCCGTGGGAAGTGAACGGCCGCCTCTGCATCGACGGCTTTCTCTCCGACCCGCTACCCGTGGGCGTGGCGATCCGCGAAGGCGCGCATGTGATCATCGCCATGGGCTTCGAGAGTCCGTATCAAGAGCGGGTCACGTCGGGCGGACGCTTTGCGTTTCAGCTCAGCAGCATCATGACGAACAACCTGCTCAAGGCGTCGTTCGCCTTTCACGGACTCGCCCACCATAGCGAAGTGATCGCCGTTATTCCGCAGTTCTCGCAGCGTATCCGCCTGTTCGACACGGGCAAGATTCCACTGCTGGTCGACGAAGGCGACGCGGCCATGCGCGAACAGCTGCCGTATCTGCGCCGACTGCTGAGCGCGATTCCCACATGACGACCCGCTGATGTCCATCCGACTCGGTTCCACCGGCGAACGTTCGCTGGGCGACTTCGGCGAACGCCGGGCGCGCATTGGCCTCGTGATCGGGTCCGGCGGCATCAAGTGCACGGCCGCGGTCGGCCTCCTCAAGGTGCTCGAGCGCGAGAAGATTCCGGTGGACGTGGCAGTAGGGTGCAGCGGCGGCGCGATCTACAGCGCGCTCTTTGCCCTCGGTGACAGCGCCGCCGACATCGAGCGGCAAACGCTGGTGCTTTGGAAGGATCTCTTCACCAAGCTGCACTATCGCTCGTTGCTTCGCGCCATCGCCCCGATGTTCATGGGATACCATGAACAGGTGGGCATGGTGGACGATCGGCAGGTGTGGAAGGTGCTCGAGTCGTTGTTCGGCGAGCGCACGTTTGCCGATACAAAGATCCCCCTGCTACAGTCGGCCACCGACTTTCGCACCGGCGAGAAGGTGGTGCTTGATTCCGGGCGCATCACCGACGCGACCCGGGCCAGTGTCGCGATCCCGATGTTGCTGCGCGCCTGGGAAGTGAACGGCCGCTTGCTGGTGGACGGTGGCGCCTCGAACCCGTTGCCGATCGACGTCGCGATCCGCGAAGGCTGCGACATCATCCTGGCGATGGGCTTCGAAAGTCAGATGAACGCCGAGGTGCGCTCGCTGGTGAACGCGCTGGGGCGGACGTCGACGATCGTGACCAATCACCTGCTCCGCGCCACCTTCGCCTTCTATAGTGTGGCGCATCACGCCGAAGTGCTGCCGATCATGCCCATGCTCGATCGCCACATCGGCCTCACCGAATGGAAGCACATCCCGTATCTCATCGAACAAGGCGAGCGCGCCGCTGAAGAACAGATGCCGTACCTGCGGCGCTTGCTGCAGGCCTCGATGGCCGGCCCGTTGCCAACGCCGGGCTTGTGACGAATCCGAGCAGCCAGTCGATGACCGACGACCGGTCGGCCCCGGCACGCATCATGGTGGTCGACGACGTCGAGGTGAACCGCGATCTGCTATCGCGTCGCCTGCAGCGTATGGGCCATGTCGTGACGACCGCCAACGACGGCCAGGAAGCGCTCGATCTCACACGCGATCCGAGCTGGGATCTGATCATGCTCGACGTGATGATGCCGGTGCTCGATGGGATCGGCGCCCTCACGGCGCTCAAGGCCAGCGACGCCACGCGGCACATCCCGGTGATCATGATCTCGGCCAACACCGAACTCGAAACCGTCGTGAAGTGCATCGAGCTCGGCGCCGAGGATTACCTGCCGAAGCCGTTCGACCCCGTGTTGCTGCGCGCCCGCGTGGGCGCCTCACTCGAGAAGAAGCGACTGCGTGATCGCGAGCAGGCCCGCTCGCGTCGCATGCAGAAGGATCTCGAAGTCGGCGCGCGCATTCAGCGCGACTTCTTGCCGGAGAGCTTGCCCACGGTGCCGGGCTACGAGTTCGCGGCGCGATTCGAGCCCGCCCGTGAAGTGGGCGGTGATTTCTACGACGCGTTCCGGTTGCCCGACGGCGCGGTGGCGCTGGTGTTGGGCGATGTCTGCGACAAAGGCGTGGGGGCGGCACTATTCATGGCGCTGTTCCGCTCGCTGATCCGCGCTGTCAGCGCGTCGCAGGTCGGCTCGCACACGGTCGAGATGCTGGAGTCGCGCGTGCTGCATGCGGTGACGGTCACGAACGACTACATCGCCAACACCCACGGTCGCGCCAACATGTTCGCGACGCTGTTCGTGGGCGCGCTCGATCCGGCCACCGGCACGATCGCGTACGTGAACGGCGGCCACGAGCCACCGCGCGTGGTGCGCGCCAACGGCAGCGTTCGCACGATGCTGCCGCCAACCGGCCCGGCGGTCGGGATGCTGCCGGAGATTCCGTTCATCGCGCGCACAATCATCCTGGAGCCCGGCGAGACATTGCTGGTGCTCACCGACGGCATTACCGAGTCCCGCGCGCCCAACGGCATGCTGTTCGGTGACGACGCCACCGACGCGCTGCTCACCGCGCCGGCCGATAGCGCTGACAGACTGTTGGACCGCGTACTCGACGCCGTGCATGTACACGCCGCAGGGGACCCGGCGGCAGATGACGTGACGTTGTTGGCAGTACGGCGAAGTACGGGGTAGGGGGTACGGGGTCGGGAGTACCCCATACTCCGTACTCCCGACCCCTTACTTCGCCTTTATGAATCTGAGCTGCCACTCCACCGCCTTGCTGATCCCCACCCGCGGGCCCACCACCACACGATCGTCCGGGACCGGCGCGCCCGCGTGAATCGTCAGCGCTGACCCTCCCGTGAGGACCGCACCATCGAGCGTGCGATCGATGCCGAGGGCGGCACAGAGCTTGGCGGGGCCGTCGCACAACTGCGCGTCGCGGCGCGCCTTGGGTCGTCGGGCCCGCATGCGCTCGATCCCCTCGAGCGGCTCGAGGGCGCGAATGAGTACGGCGCTGCCGTAGCCCTCTTCGCGCGTCACGGCATTCACGCACCAATGCATGCCGTACACGAAGTACACGTACGCGACCCCGGGTGGGCCGAACATGTGCCAGGTGCGAGCGGTCCGGCCCACGGCCGAATGCGAAGCCGGATCGTGAGGTCCGAGGTATGCCTCGGTCTCCACGATCCGGCCACTGACAGCTCCCAGTTCATCCTCGTGCCGTAGCACGGCGCCGAGGAGTTCGCGGGCCACCACTGCCGGATCCCGGTCGTAAAACCCGGCCGGCAGTGGGGCGCCGAACATCACCTTCGCTCTGCTTACCGCTTCTTCGCGGCCTTCTTGGCCGGAGCCTTGGCCGCCGCCTTCTTGGCGGCAGGGGCCGGAGCCTTGGCCGCTGGCTTGGCGGCCTTGGCCGGGGCCTTGGCGGCCTTGGGCGCTGGCTTCGCCGGTGCAGTCGATGCCTTGGCCGGAGCCTTGGCCACCGTCTTCTTGGCGGCAGGCGCCGGCGTCTTCACCGGAGCGGCCTTGGCCGGAGCCGCCTTCACCGGCGTCTCCTTTCTGGCGGCCGGCTTGCCACCACGACCACGAGCCGGAGCGGCTGGTGCGTCGACCACCACCGGAGCGGTCGGCACGACCACGGGTGCGACCGGAGCCGCCGCCGGAGCAGGCGCGGCCGCCGTCGTGCCGTTCGTGGCCGGAGCAACCGCTCCGACCGGACGGGCACCAACGACGCCGAACATGAGCAGGTCGGCCGGCGGACCGGCCGGGGCACGCCCACGCGATCCACCGCGCGGAGCGACACCACGGGCACCCATACCACGCGGCGCCTGCGGCAGCAGCGCCGCGGCCGCCTTCAACTCGGCCTTCTGCGCGTCGTCCACCGTCTTGAGCTGCTCCACGATCGACGCGGCATCGGCGGCCCGAGCGACTTCGAAGTCGTTTCCACGACGACGGAGGTCGATCATGTTCGCGTCATGCGCGTCCTGCAGGATCCGCTCGAACATGCGCGAGCTCAACGACTCGCTGTCGCGGCCCAGGAGTTCGAACGCCTTCGTGCGCGCCTCGCTGGCGCTCGTGGAATCGTCGCCCTGCACCAGCGCTTCGACCGCACGTCGCACGAGGTCGAACGCCTCGCTGCGCGTGAGCCGCTCACCGCTGCTGCCGATGTGACCTGCCACCGCTGAACCGAAGGTCGGGGTGGCTGCGGCCGGCGCCTTGACGAACGTCGGCTCGACGAGCTTCGACTCGACGAACACCGGCTCGACGAGCTTCGACTCGACGAACACCGGCTCGAGCAACGTCGGAGCCACCGCGCCATCGGCCTGCGCCGCGGCGTCGGCGTCAACACGCGGCTCGCGCCCTTCACGATCGCGGAACCGATCGCGGCCACGGCCACGACGGTTGCGACCACGACGCGCTTCCCGCTCACCTTCGCCGGCGGCATCATCCGACGCCTCGACACCCGGCTCACCGGTCGCATCGGCGTCTGCCGGCACGTCAACGGCTGCCATGTCGAGCAGTGGCGCGAAGCCGACCTGCTCCGCCGCGTCCATCGCATCGTCGGCGGCATCATGCTCGTCGTCGGCGGCATCCTGCGCCGCGTCGCGCACTTCGCCGTCGACCGGGGTGCGGTCGAAACGATCGCGGCCACGGCCACGGCGGCCACGACGGCCACGACGTTCGTCGCGCTCACGATCGCTTTCATCACGACGCGGTTCGGCGGGCGCCGCGGCGCTCGCGCTCGACGCCGGAGCGATGCTGCCATCGGGCGTGTCGATTTCAAGCTGGCCGCTGTCGAGCTTCGTGACCTTGAGCAGCCCCTTGTGGGCCGCGTCCTGTACAAAGCGCGAGAACTTAGGCATGCCGAGGTTCTTCTCGTCGAACGACGAGTCGATTTCCTGCATGACCTGCTTGAGACGGTCGCTGCGCATCACGTCGCCGTTGCGCTTCATGCGATTCACCGACTCGGTCACCAGCTCCCACGGATCCCAGCGGGTCGACTCGTCGTCGCCCGTCTTGGTGAGGCCGGCGAGCGCATTGTACGAGTAGTACTCGTCGCAGTTCATCACGAGCAGGTCGCTCGACGACTCACGGATACCGACGCCGATCACGTACTTGCCGTATTCCTTGAGCTTGATGACCATGCTCGAGAAATCGGAGTCACCGGAGAGCAGCACGAAGGTGCCGATCTCGGGGCGCGTGAAGACGAGCTCCATGGCGTCGATGGCGAGCCGGATGTCGGTCGCGTTTTTCTTCGACGAACCGTAGGCCGGCGCGAAGATCAGGTCGATCGACGATTCGGTAAGCGGCACGATGTACTGCGGGTAGCGACGCCAGTCGGCGTAGGCGCGGCGCACCGCGACCTTACCCTTGACGATGTCCGACGAGAGGAGGTTGTTGAGCTCTCCCTGCAGGTCGGAGCGGATGCCCATCGTGACGTTGTCAAAATCGATGAGCAGCGCGGCGTTCGGTGCGTGGGCCGGCGGTGCGGCATTCGGCGACGTCATCGGAGTGACGGCCTGCGGTCCACGATGGAACGGCGCGATGGTACGGGACGGTGCCGCACTGCGGGACCGGGTGTCATGTCGACTCATGTACTAGCCTGGATACAAAACGGAGTGATCGAGCGCGTTGCCATGCAGCGCCGAAGCGCTCATCGTATTCGCACTCAGCGCGATTGCCCGCGCGAGTTCTCGCCGCCGCACTTTGCCACTTCCCGTCATGGGAAAGACATCGAAGAAGCGGACGAAATCGGGAACCTTGTCGGCCGCCATCGTTTCCTGGGCGAAGCGTTTGATCTCGCCACCCGTGATGACTGCCCCTTCTACTGGCACGATGCACGCGCACACCAGCTCTCCCATGACATCATGGGGCACGCCGATCACGCAGACATCGTCCACTGCCGGATGCGCACGCAGACGATCCTCGAGTTCGCGCGGGTAGAGCTGCATGCCCCCGCGCGAAATCGTCTCCTGCCGCCGCCCGACGATCTTCACATAGCCATCCTCATCGATGATCCCCAGATCACCGGTGAGGAAATATCCGTCCGACGTGGTGACCTTGGCGGTCTCGGCCGGCATGCGGAGATAGCCCCGCATGAGATTGGACCCGCGGACGGCAATCTCGCCGACCGCTTCGGGTCCGTGCAGCTCTCCCGTGATCAGATCCATCGCCATGATCTCAACGCCGGGAAGGGCGCAGCCCACGGTGCTCAAACGACGTTCGTCGTTGTCGGCAAAGCGGGTGATCGTGACCACGGGTCCGGTTTCCGTGAGGCCGTACGCCACGAGCACATCGCACCAGCGACGCACCCGGCGCACCAGCGCCTCGTCCACCGAACTGCCGGCAATGACGCCGGCTCGCAGCGACGTGAGTCGCGACGGGTCGAACGACTCCTCACGCATGAGAAGGTGATACTGCGTGGGCACGCCGTGCAGCACCGTGACCTTCGCGTCGGCGATGAGCGCGAGGGCGCGCGCCGGGTCGAAAGACGGTTGCAGCACGATCGTCGCTCCACGTGCCATCGTGCCCAGCATGATGCCGAAGCCGAAGATGGCGAAGAACGGAACCGCTCCGAGCACACGGTCGTCCGGCGAAATCTCGAGGATCTCCGCCACACGCACCGCGTTTTCCACCAGCGCCCGGTGCGACAGTGGCACGCCCTTCGGCTTGCCCATCGTTCCCGACGTGTACATGACGGCCAGGTCGGCCGTCTCGTCATACACCGCTGGTCGCGGAACCGATCGTCCGGTGCCGCTCGAGACGAGATCTTCGAACTGGAAGATCCGGTCGTCGTACCACAGGTCCTCGTCGCCTACCGTGACCACGTACTGCAGGTCGGGCAGATCGCCGAGTAATTCTTCGAAGCGCTGTAGAAAGTCGACCCCGTCCCATTTCTCGATGGTGACGACGGCGCTCGCTTCAGCGTGTCGCAGCTGGTAGCGCAGATCGTGAATGCTGAGCTGCGGACTGACCGGCACCACGACAGCGCCCAACTTCGCGGCCGCTAACGTGGCGATGATCCACTCGACGCCGTTCGGCAGGTTGACCGCTATGCGATCGCCCGTGCCAAGCCCCAATTCGGAGAAAGCAGCAGCCAGGGAGGACGCGTCGGCGTCCACCTGCTGATAGGTCCACGTCCGTTCACCATTCGTGGCGAGCACGCGTGCGGGATGCTCCTGCGCACGTTGCTCGACCAAAGGGGCTAGGGACCACGACGTTGCCATTCCACTCCGGGATCGGGTACAGCCACGTAAATTACTGACTATGAACGAGATGCGGAAGCCGACCGTTGACGAAAGCGGGTCGAACCCTCAGAACCGTCCGGGAGAGAAACCCTCCTCCGAAGGCTCTCGTAGGGAGCGGCGTCGGCTCGCACGCGCCGGGTCCCGGGCACCGTTCCGGTCACGGTTGTTCGCCATGCTGATTCTGTTCGCGCTCGTCCCCACCGTGGCGGTCGCGTTGGTGGGTGTCGGTACGGCCAGTCGGGCCCTCTCGATGTTGTCGGCCCGATCGGCGTGGGAGCGGATCGCGCTCAGTGGCGAACAGGCGCTGTCCGCCACGCGGTCCGCGCCGCTCACCGTCGAGCAACGGGCCGCGGTGGAACGGCACGAAGCCGAACTGCGCCAGTCGGTGGAGTTGGCACGTCGTTTCGATTTCGTAGCCGGTCGCTCGATGCGTCTGGTCGTAACGGGCGCGGTGCTGGTGGTGCTGTTGGTGGCGGTCGGTGCCTCGCGCGTGGCCGGACATCTGAGTCGTCAGCTCAGCCGTCCGCTCGATGAACTGGTGGGATGGACCGGGTTGATCCGCACGGGGCGGCCCATCCCGGGGCAACCGGAGCGCCGCGGCGCACCGGAATTCGAAGTACTGCGAACGGGGATGCGCACCATGGCTCAGGAACTCGAAACGGGACGACGACGGGCGCTCGAGGCCGAGCGCGCCGAGGCGTTCCGCGAATCGGCCCGCCGGTTTGCGCACGAGCTCAAGAACCCGCTCACGCCGATCCGCTTTGCAGTCGACCGACTGCGGCGTTCCGCCCCCGAGGAGTTGCGCGACACCGTGGAAGTGCTGGCCGAGGAGGCCGCGCGTCTGGAAACGATGGCCAAGAGCTTTGCCCAGTTCGGCCGTCTTCCCGATGGGCCGGCGGCCGACATCGATGTGTCGGAGCTCGTCACCCGCGTCGCGCGCAGTACGGTCCCCGAGCGGCTCGCCGTGGCGATCGCCGCCGACGACGCGTTGCCGTTGGTGCACGGCTTCCACGAACCGCTCGTTCGCGCCGTGACGAACGTGCTGATGAACGCCGTCGATGCCTGCGGTGCGTCGGGACAGATCGACATCGCGTTGCGCTACGCGGCTCCCCATGTCACGATCACGATCCGCGACAGCGGCTGCGGCATCGCCCCCGACGCGCTGGCGCGCATCTTCGACCCGTACGTGACGACCAAGCCTGGCGGCACAGGACTCGGGCTCGCCATCGCGCGACAGACGATGGAAGCCCATCAGGGATTCATCGACGCCACAAGCGCGCTTGGCCAGGGCACCGAGATCATACTGCGCCTCCCCATTCGCGAGACCACGGCATGACCCAGAATCAACCCACAGCGGTGAACGTTCAACCGCTCGGCGATCGCCTGCTCATCACGATGCCGTCGTCCGACGGCACGCGACGCAGCATCGAGGTGTCGGCCGACGGGAAGGCCTTGTTAAGCGTCGACGGCATGACCACGACCGCCATCCAGCCGCCGCCCGCGCGGGCGCAGCGCAGCCTCCCCAACGGCGTCGTGGACATCGTGCAGGCGATGGGAGCGATGATCATGATGGTGGTCGTCTTCGGTCCGCTGGCGCGTGCCGTTGCGCGCAGAATCGAGAAGCGCGCCATGATCACGCCGGCCGCCCTTTCTCCGGAAGTCGCGCAGCGGCTCGCAGCCATCGAGCGGGCAGTCGATTCGGTGGCGGTGGAAGTTGAACGCATCAGTGAAGGGCAGCGCTTCACGACGAAGCTGCTGTCGGACCGAACCAAGCTTGAAGCGGAGCGGGTTTTATGAAGAGCGTGCGCCATCAGCCGGCCTCACAGGGCCTGCAGGCAGAAATCGCCCAGACGATTCGCGATGCACAACAGGCCACGCGCGATGCACAACAGGCCACGCGCGATGCACAGCAGGCTGATGCCGACGCCGCGCGTGCTCCGGCCGAGCCGCTCCCTCCCGGCACGATCGTCTTCACCGGCGACGGCAGCGGCGACAACGTGCGCATCAACGTGAAGGACGGCAACGTCGTGCTCTCACAGGGCGAGAACACCACGACCATTCCGCTCCGGGATGTCGTACCGCCGGGGTTAGTGCAAATGTCCTGGGCGCTGGCGGCCTCGGTGATCGCCGTGTTCATCGGCTGGCCGATTGCCCGCGCCATCGCGCGCGCCATCGACCGTCGCGGTCGCGCTGCGCGTGCCGACAACGCGCTCGAGGCGCAGCTGGCGCAACGGTTCGACGCGATGGAGCGCAACATCGATACCGTGGCCGTGGAGATGGAGCGTCTCAGCGAAGCGCAGCGCTTCACCTCGAAGCTGCTGGAACAGCGTTCGGCCGCGGTCCCGCTCGACGCCAACCGGTAGTCGGCAGCCGCCATGCCCAGTGTCCTGATCGTCGACGACGAACCGAACATCCGACGGATGGTCGGCGCCCTGCTGAGCGCCGAGGGATACGACGTGCGCGATGCCGCCGACGGGGCCACCGGGCTCGCCCTCGCGGAAGCGAACGAGCCGGACGTCGCGCTGGTCGATCTCATGATGCCGGGCGACCTCGATGGACTGGCGCTCCTGCAGAAACTGCGGGAACGTCGCCCCGACATGCCCGTCGTCATGATGAGCGGTCGCGCCGCACTCACCGATGCGGTGCGGGCTACCAAGCTTGGCGCCTTCACCTTTCTCGAGAAGCCACTCACCCCCGAGGGGGTGCTGCTGGCCCTCGCGTCGGCCTTCGAGCTGCGTCAGGCGCGTCGCGCCGCTGCGGCCCTACGGGAAGATCTCGGCATCTCGGGCGAGATGGTCGGGGAGTCACCGGTGATGCATGACGTGCGCGCACTCATCGCGCGCGTGGGTCCGACCGACGCGCGTGTGCTTATTACGGGCGAATCGGGCACAGGCAAGGAACTCGTGGCCGCAGCGCTGCACCTGGCCAGTCCGCGACGCGATCGCCCGTTCATACGCGTGAACTGCGCAGCCATTCCACGCGATCTTGTGGAAAGCGAGATGTTCGGCCACGAGCGGGGCGCGTTCACTGGCGCCACCGATCGACGCCTCGGCCGCTTCGAGCTCGCCCACACCGGCACGCTGTTCCTTGATGAAGTCGGCGACCTCGGTGCCGAAGCACAAGCGAAGCTGTTGCGCGCCATCGAAGCGCGCGAAATCGAACGCGTGGGCGGGGGCAAGCCGATCAAGATCGATGTGCGCATTCTGGCCGCGACCAACAAGGACTTGGCGCGCGCCGTGGCCGACGGCAGCTTCCGCGAGGATCTGTTCTTTCGACTGAACGTGATCCCGATTCAGCTGCCGCCGCTGCGCGACCGGCCGGGTGATCTGCCGGCACTCGTGCGACATTTTTCGGCGCGACATCGCACGCGCACTGGACGTCCACTCGTGCAATGGCACGACGACGCCCTCGGTGCGCTGAGTAGTTATCGGTGGCCCGGCAATGTGCGCGAGCTTGCCAACATCGTCGAGCGGCTGGCGATCTTGCACGCCGGCAGCGTGGTGGGGCGTGGGGAAGTGTTGCAGGTGCTGCCCACCGTGGCCGCAGACCCCTTCAGTGTGCCCGCGAGCCAGAATGCAGAGCGGGCGGGCGAGACGCTGCCGATCCTACCACTGAGCGATGCCCTCGATGCCTATGAACGCCGACTCATTTCGGCGGCGCTGGCGCAGAGTGATGGGAACGTGGCCGAGGCCGCGCGACGCTTGCAAACCGATCGGCCCAATCTGTATCGACGCATGCGCCGACTGGGCCTGGCATCGGCCGGCGAGTGATGACGCGCGCCGTTCAAACCTTTGGTGTGATTCGAGTGTCTGCGCTCGTATCGCGTATCGAGAAGACACACCCGTTGTCCGGAATCGATGACGTTCGTGCGAGGCGGGTCCCTGTGCGGCGCGTGTGGTACATGACGTGCCCTTGGTGGCCGTGAACCTGAAGCAGGAGAAACTGATGAAGACAGCCATGACCCCACGTGGTCAGGCCAGAATGGTCCTCGCGATGCTCGGTGTGATGTGGACGGCGTTGCCGTGCGCAACGGCGTCGGCCCAGCGGGATCGCGACGGGGACCCAGAACGCGCACGGCGGCTGGGCGGCGTTCCGCGCGAGGTGGCGCTCGAGGTCACGGCGGTATGGAACGACCCGGCGACCCGGCGCGTGCGCGGTGACTTCGCGTTGGCGCCAACGGATACCGTGCGCGGCGATCTCGCCGTCCTTGGCGGCCGCGCACGGTTGGCCGGCGTAGTGACCGGCCAAGTCGTCGTGCTCAACGGCGACGCCGCGCTGGTGGATGGCGCGCGGATCGAGCGCTCGCTCACGATAATCGGCGGCGCGTTCGACTCACCCGAGCGCCCGAATGTGGGCGGCGAAATTCGCGTGTGGAGCGCGGCGTATCGCTACCACGAGGTGGGTGACACGCTGGTGGCCGATCTCGATTTCTTCTCCCGCTGGTCCAGCTGGATGCGGGACGACGAACGCAGCAGCGGCCGGACACGGAGCGACCTGCTGGTCACGACGGCGCACACGTACAACCGCGTGGAAGGGCTGCCGATTTACGTGGGTCCGCGCGTTCGCGCCCGCAGCGGCGACACGCGCGTACGTGCTGAGGTGTTCGGCATCTTCCGTACGGGCGATGCGCTGACGTGGAAGCGCGAGAACCTTGGCCACCGCGTGCTGTTCGAAGTGCGCCAGGGCAATAGTGCCGGCGTGGCGATTGGCGGCCGCTTGTTCGACGAAGTGGACGCCGTCGAGAAGTGGCAGCTCACCGACACCGAAGTCGGACTCAATGCCTTTCTGTTCACGCGCGACTACCGCGATTACTGGCAGCGTCATGGCGGTCAGGGTTACGTGAGCCTGTTTGCCGGGCGAGGGTCGGAGGTGAAGGCGTCGTACGGCGAAGAGCGCTGGAGGTCACGGCGGGCGCGCAACGTACTGTCGATCGTGAACGACAAGGTGCCGTGGCGAGTGAATCCGCTAGCCGAGGACGGCGTGATGAAGCTGCTGACCGTGTCGGCCACGTTCGATACGCGGAACAGTCCGAAGGATCCGCGCGCCGGCTGGTATCTGCGCGGCGAATATGAGCGCGGGGATGGCGATCTGGCGCGGTACATCTCCCTCGACCCGGTGCCGGCGCTGGGCAATGACGTCGTGTATTCCCGTGCCCTGCTCGACCTGCGCCGCTACAACCGCCTCGGCCCCAACGGCTCACTGAACATGCGCGCCGTGCTGGGCGGGTGGGTCAGCGGCGACCCGCTGCCGGCGCAGCGCCGGTTCTCGGTGAGCGGCATCGATGCACTGCCGGGCTTCGACTTCCGTCGTCAGCTCAGCGACACCGACGTCGGCACCTGCGCCACGGGAGACGAACAGGCGTACGCGGCACTCGGCCGACCGGCGCTGTGCGATCGCATGGCGTTGCTGCAGATCGAGTGGAAGGGGGACTTCCGGGTGAATCTGTTTGGCGACGACGACGATCTTGGTGATCGGCGCTGGGTGTTCGGTCGCGTGAAGGCCGACGGCGCTTGGGTGGTGTTCGCGAACTCGGGGCGCGGGTGGCTGGTCGGTCCGCGCGACAGCGACAACCTGGTTTACCCAAAGGGCGGCGTGCCCGACATCAAGTCGTGGCGCACCGATCTGGGCGGCGGCTTTGATTTCGGGAACTTCGGCGTGTATGTGGCGCAGGCGGTCTCGGAGAGCGGCCTGTCTCCGAATGTCTACATGCGGCTCAGTCGCCGCTTCTGATTCTCGAATTGCCACACGCGTCGCGGTCGGTGCATTCGATGGTTCGCACGCTGGTCGCCGTTCTGCTACTCCTGACGGGAGTTGGTGGAACGGCGTCGGCGCAGTCGCGCCCGGAGATCGACATTCGGGTAGCACCGACGTCGTTCCCGCCGCAGGTGGCGATCCGTGGTGTGCTCACCGAGAAACCGTTCGACGAACTGCTGCGCAGCGGATTCCCGGCGCGCCTGCATGTGCGGGCCGAAGTGTGGACCATCGGCCGCTGGTTTGACGACGTGCTCGGCCGCGCCGAATGGGACATCGTGGTGCGCTACGATGCCATCGACCGCACGTACGAAGTGGGGCGCTTCGTGGCGGGACGCCTGATGCCACTGGGCAGCTACGTGCGCTTTTCCGACGCGCGCGCCGCCAGCGAACTACCGTACCTCCCCGCGCTCACCGCACCACCACGCGGACGCAAGAGTTACGTGGCGGTGCAAGCCGAGTTGCAGACGCTCGACGTGAGCGACCTCGACGAACTCGAGCGGTGGCTGCGCGGCGAAGCCTCGCCGGCGGTGCGCGGAAAGCGAAGTCCCGGCACCGCGCTCACCCGCGGCGTACGGTCGTTGGCGAGCCGCCTGCTGGGCGGTGAAGTGCGACGGCTCGAGGCGAAGAGTCCCGCCGTGACGTACTGACTTAGGCCGTGACGACGGCGCCCTCGATCTTCTCGAGTTCGCGCAGCGTCTCCTCGCCGTAGAACACTTTGATGTACTGCGCCTGAATGGGCGTCAGTCGCCGCACCGCCCAGCTGAGATGCACGAAGTGCGGCTCGGACGGGGCGTGGAGCGGCGTCATGCCGATTTCGGAGGGCATACGATTCGCCTTTTTCGTGTTGCAGCCACTGCAGGCCGTCACCACGTTCGTCCACTCGTTCGAGCCACCGCGCGAGATCGGGATCAGGTGATCGCGCGTGAGCGACTCCCGCGGCTTGAGCTCAGTAGAGCGACGCCCGCAATACTGACACTGATAGTCGTCACGGGCGAACAGGAACGTGTTCGTGACCTGGCGACGGAATCGTCGCGGCACGTGCACGAATCGGGTCAGGCGGATGACCGCCGGGCGCGGAAATGCTTGTCGTTCCGAACGCACGGGCATGCCCGTGTCGGCCTCGACGATTTCCGCCTTGCCGTCGATCACCAGCCGTAGCGCTCGCCGAAGCGGCACCATGGTCAGGGGTTCATACGACGCATTCAGTGCGAGACATCCGGCGATCACGCCCTACCCTCCACTCTACAGTGTTAAGGTCGATGGGTCCGCTAGGAGAAGAGTATCATACGGTAGAAGCCTGTCGCCACTGTTGCAGGCGATCGCGCCACGCCCCGATACGTAACGGCAACGTCTCATCGCGCTGGGCGATGGTGCCGTTCGCGACCAGTTCGCGTCCCTCGACGGTCACCAGCACTGCTTCCACCTTGCCGGCCAACGCGTGTACGAGGGCCACGGCGGGATCGAAGAGCGGCTGGGCGTCGTCGTGATCCAGCGGGAAGGCCGCCAGGTCGGCGTCCTTGCCCACTTCCAGCGTTCCGATGCGCGCGCCAAGGCCCAGCGCCTCGGCCCCGCCCCGCGTGGCCAGCGCGAGCGCCTCGTGGGCGGAGATGGCGTCGGGGGCGCCCACGCGCAGTGACGCAAAGAGCGTGGCCTGACGGGCTTCCCCCAGCAGATCCATGCGATCGTTGCTGGCCACCGAGTCGGTGCCGAGTCCGGTGCGGATGCCGTGCGCCAGCATGCGATCCAGCGGCGCGATGCCATGGCCCAGCTTCGCGTTGGAGATCGGACAGTGCACGATGGTCGCGCCGGCATCGGCGATGCGCGCCATGTCACGGTCGTCGGCCTGAATCACGTGAATCAGCAGCGGCCGGGCCGCCAACACGCCGGCCGCCTCGAGCAACGCAATCGGCGACTCGGCCTGCGGTGCCACCATGATGTCGCGCGCCCGCAGCCGGTCGGCGAATGGTCCCGCACCGTCTCGCACGAACAGCATCTCGGCCGCGCTCTCGGCCACGTGCACTGCCATCGGCAGCGACTCGCGCCGCGACAGCGCGGCCGTGGCCGCGAAGAGATCACGTGATACGGTGTAGGGCGCGTGCGGCGACACCCCCACGCGCACGAGTGCCGTATCGAGAGCGCGCGCCTCACCCACGCGGGCCGCAAGCTGCGCGATCGCGCCGTCGCACTGCGCGGGATCGGGGCCGAATACTTCCAGGTAGCCCACGCCGCGCACGCCGTACTCGCGCATCGCGGTGAGTGGCGCGCCGGAATCGGTGGTGTCGGCCAAGCAGGTAATACCGTTGCGCAGCGCTTCCCGGATGCCGGCCCGCGACGCATCAAGCAGCACGCTCTCGCTCATGAGATCGCGGCGCACCGTGGTGAGCGTGCGCAGCCAATCGCGGAAGTCGAGCCCCTCGAGAAAGCCGCGCAGCAACGTGAGCTCGAGATGCGAATGCGCGTTCACGAGGCCCGGCATGAGCACTGCATTGCCCAAAGCGATCGTGCGGACCACGCTGCTGTCCAAGGCGACCGCGCTCGCGGCACCCACGAACGCGATGCGTCCCGCCTCGACGAGCACCGCACCGTGGCGGATCGGCGCCGATGAGATCGGCAACACCCAGTCCGCCGTGTACAGCGTCGGCGCACTCACGTTACACTCACTGCGGCGGAATTTTGAACGGGTTCGTGGAGTCCGCCTTGGCGCGCAGCTTGGCGACACTGTCCGTCGAGAGCAGCGTGCGCGGCGCCGGATCGGTGCACGTGCCCGTCGGCTCGGTGCCCTGCACGAAAAACTCCGTGGCAAGCGCCGTCATGCAGTTGCTGTTCGCGAGCTGTCCGGTGAGCGCATCGATTTCGCGCACCACGACGCCGTCGGGACGCGGCCAGTCCGGCGGTTGCGGCTTGCGACGATACACCTCGGTCATGAACGACGCCCACGCCGGCGACGCCAGCTCACCGCCCTGTGCATTCGACTTGATCTTCTGCGGTTTGTCGAAGCCCATCCAGACGCCGGCCACCAGGTCGGCGGTGTAGCCGATGAACCACACGTCGGCGCCGTCGTTGGTGGTGCCCGTCTTCCCACCGGCGGGCACACGGAAGCCAGAACTCCAGATGCGCGCACCGGTGCCGCGCACCACCACGTCCTTCATCATGCTCACCATCAGCCACGCTTCCTCAGGCGACAGCACCGCTTCCCGCTCCGTCGTGGGCTGCCACACCACTTTGCCGTCGGCGTTTTCGACCTTGAAAATCGCGTGCGGTGTCGTGCGCAGGCCAAGGTTGGCGAACACCGAGTACGCAGCGATCATCTGCACCGGATACACGTCGGCCGACCCGATGAAGATGGACGGATAGGGCGGAATGGGCGTCGTGATGCCGAAGCGCTTCGCCATGGAAATCACACTTCCGGCGCCGACCGCCATGCCGGTGCGGATCGCGGCCAGATTGCGCGACTGATACAACGCCTTCCGCATGGGCATATTGCCCATAAACTTCATATCGTAGTTCTGCGGCGTCCATGCTTCGCCGCTCATCTGGTCGAGCGAGATGGGCGAGTCGTCCACGATCTGCCCGGGGCTGAACCCCTCGTGCACGGCCGTCGCGTAGACAATCGGCTTGAAGGTCGAACCCGGCTGGCGGAGCGCCTGCACCGCGCGATTGAATTTCGAGTCGCCGAAGTCACGGCCACCAACCATGGCGCGCACGGCACCACTGCGCGGATCAACCGCGACGAACGCGCCCTGCAGATACGGGGAGTTGGCCGCGCCACGCTCACCGCCCTCGGCCGACCGTGCGAGATACGCTTCGTAGGTGAGATGCGAGTACTTACCGTGACGTCCGGCCTCGATGGCCTGCAGCTGGTTCTCCAAGGCGCGTTCGGCGGCGCCCTGCATGTCGACATCGAGCGATGTATAAACCTTGTACCCTTCGTCGTAGAGTCCCTTGCCGAAGTGTTCCTCGAGCTCCTGGCGCACCCACTCCACGAAGTACGGTGCTACGTCGCCCGACTCGGTGCGCTCGGCCAGCTGCAGCGGATAGGCCTTGGCGAGCGAGGCATCGGCGTCGTTGATCGCGCCTTCGCGGCGCATCAGCTCGAGCACCGTGTTGCGGCGCAGGATCGCACGATCAGCGAACCGGCGCGGGTTGTAGCGCTCGGGGCCCTTCAGCAATCCGGCCAGCACGGCAGCTTCGGCCACACTGACCTCGCGCACCGGCTTACCGAAGTAGCGCTGCGACGCGGTTTCCACGCCGTACGCGCCGTTGCCGAGGTATACCTGGTTCAGGTAGAGCTCGAGGATCTTGTCCTTCGTGTAGCGCTGCTCGATGGCACGGGCCACGCGCGCTTCCTTGATCTTGCGCAGCAGCGTCTTCTCGCGGGAAATGCGATCGGAAAAGACATTACGGGCCAGCTGCATCGTGATCGTAGAGAAGCCCTGCACATAGCTGCCGGCTTTCACGTTGCGGGCGAGCGCACCGAACACGCGGTAGTAGTCGATGCCCGAGTGCGAGTAGAACCGGCGGTCTTCGGTGATGACGACCGCATCGCGCACATGCTTGGGGATATCCTGCAGCCGTACGAGCGTGCGACGCTCGAGACCGAGTTCCGTGATGAACCGGCCGTCGGCGGCGTACACCTTGGAGGTCTGGCGGGGCACATACTTCTCGAGCGAGGCGATCGACGGACAGCGTCCGTCCCGGCAGATGACGCTCCAAGCGCCAAGCAGCCCGCCGGCACCGACCATGCCGCCGAAAATCCCAACCACGAGCAGCCACCCCAGCCACGGGCGCCGCGAAAGAACAGAGGAGAGAGCCATAGGTTGTCTGAAGGCTACCCGCTCACGCGGGGGCGCGCCAAGAGCCGGACCCGCGATAACTTGTGAGAATGTCCGAGCCATCAGCCCCGATTTCCGAACTCGCCTGGCGCGAGCTGCTGTTCCAGCACACCGAAGGCCTTCCGGCCGCCTTCGCGGCGGGTCAGGTCACCGGCTACTGCGGATTCGACCCCACCGCCTCCAGCCTGCACGTGGGCAACCTCGTGCCCGTCATGGGACTCGTCCATCTGCAAAGGGCCGGCCACCGACCCATCGCGCTGGTGGGCGGTGGCACGGGCATGATTGGCGACCCCAGCGGCCGGAGTAGCGAACGCATCTTGCAGACGCTGGAAACGATCGCCGAGAATGCCGAAGCGATCCGGATGCAATTGGCCAAGTTCCTCGATTTCGAGGGACCGAACGCCGCCAAGCTGGTGAACAACGCCGACTGGCTCACCAAGCTGTCGCTGCTCGACTTCCTGCGCGACACGGGCAAGCACTTCTCGATCAACTACATGCTGGCGAAGGACTCCGTGAAGTCGCGCCTGGAAAGCGGGCTGTCGTTCACGGAGTTCTCCTACATGCTGCTGCAGGCCCACGACTTCCTCGAGCTGCATCAGCGCGAGGGCGTGACGCTGCAGATCGGCGGCAGCGATCAGTGGGGCAACATCACGGCCGGTTTGGAACTGATTCGCCGCACCACTAATGGCGACGCCAACGCGCTCACCTTCCCGCTGATCACCAACGCCGATGGCTCGAAGTTCGGCAAGAGCACCGGCGGCGGTTCGGTGTGGCTCGATCCGGCGCGCACGTCACCGTACAAGTTTTATCAGTTCTGGATCGGCGCCGACGACCGCGACGTGTCGCGCTACCTGCGCTTCTTCACGCTGCTGGATCGCGACACCATCGAAGCGCTCGATCAGTCGGTACGCACCACACCCGAGACGCGCGAGGCGCAGCGCGCGCTGGCCACGGAAGTGACCACCCGCGTGCACGGAGCCGAGGCGGCGCGGGTGGCGCAGGAAGTGTCGGCACTGTTGTTCGAGAAGGCCGATCCGCAGGGACTGTCCGACGCGGCGCTCGACGCGCTGCGACACGAGATTCCGTTCGTGACGTACACTGCGCCCGCCGACGGTCCAGCGCTTTCCGGGGGGATCGACGTATACGAGTGTCTGACGGCACTCGGCGTGGCGGCATCGCGCGGGGCAGCGAAGCGACTGCTTGAACAGGGTGGCGTCAGCATTAACGGTACGAAGCTGTCGGCGGCCGATCGTTTGATCAGCGAAGACCGGCTCCTACGCGGCCGTCATCTGCTGCTCAAGAAGGGCGCGCGCGAATTCGGGTTGGTGCAGGTCCCGTAAGCGCGTCCTGCTGACTGGTCTCCACCCCTCCGAGTACCCAACCGCATGGATAAGTCGAACCTCCCGAGTCGTCATACGACCGTAGGCCCCGAGCGCGCACCCCATCGCTCGTACTACTACGCGATGGGCCTCGACGAAGCACAGATCGCGCAGCCGATCGTCGGTGTCGTCTCCAGCTGGAACGAGGCGGCACCGTGCAACATCTCGCTGCGCCGACAGGCCGAGGCGGCCAAGCGTGGCGTGGCGGCGGCAGGCGGTACGCCGCGGGAGTTCACCACGATCACGGTGACTGACGGCATCGCCATGGGACACGCCGGCATGAAGTCGTCGCTGGTGAGTCGCGAAACGATTGCCGACTCGGTCGAGCTTACGGTTCGCGGCCACACCTACGACGCGCTGGTGGCCATCGGCGGCTGCGACAAGGCGTTGCCCGGCCTCATGATGGCAATGGTGCGCCTCGACGTGCCGTCGGTATTCCTGTACGGCGGCTCGATCATGCCGGGGCGCTATCAGGGACGCGATGTCACGGTGCTCGACGTGTTCGAAGGCGTGGGCAAGCATTCGGCGGGCAAGATGACGTTGGACGAGCTCACCGCACTCGAGAAGGTCGCCTGCCCGGGCGCCGGTTCGTGCGGCGGCCAATATACCGCCAACAGCATGGCCTACGTGTCGGAAGCGATCGGCCTCGCGCTGCCGGGATCGGCCAGTCCGCCAGCGGTGCTGGAGTCACGTGACGTGTACGCCGAACGCGCCGGTGAAGCGGTGATGCGCCTGCTGCGCGATGGTCCGCGCCCGCGCCAGATCGTGACGCGCCGGTCACTCGAGAATGCGGCGGCGGTGGTGGCGGCAACGGGCGGCAGCACGAACGCCACGCTTCATCTGCCGGCGCTGGCGCACGAAGCCGGGATCGCGTTCGACCTGTTCGATGTGGCTGAAGTGTTCGCGCGCACCCCACTCTTGGCCGACCTCAAGCCGGGCGGCAAGTACCTCGCGAAGGACGTGCACGACATCGGCGGTGTGTCGATCATCCTCAAGGCGCTGCTCGATGGCGGATATCTGCACGGCGACTGCATCACGGTGACAGGGCGCACGTTGGCCGAGAACCTGGCCGACGTCATACTGCCTGAGGGGCAAGACGTGGTGATGCCGGTATCGCGCGCGATCTCCATGACCGGCGGTTTGATCGGCATGCGCGGCAACCTCGCGCCCGATGGCGCGATCGTGAAAGTGGCCGGACTGCATACGCGCCTGTTCAGCGGCCCGGCGCGTGTGTTCGACAGCGAGGAAGACGCCTTCGCGGCGGTCACCGAACGCCGCTACGAGGCCGGCGACGTGATCATCATCCGCTACGAAGGCCCGCGCGGCGGACCGGGCATGCGCGAGATGCTGTCCACCACCTCAGCGATTTACGGACAGGATATGGGCGACAAAGTCGCGCTCATTACCGACGGCCGTTTCAGCGGCGCCACGCGCGGGCTGTGCATCGGCCACGTGGGCCCGGAAGCCGCGCTGGGCGGCCCGATCGGCCTGCTACGCGATGGCGACATTATCGACATCGATGCCAACGCCGGCACGATGTCGGTACGGTTGTCCGACGAAGAACTGGCCGCTCGTCGAGCGGTATGGGAGCCGCGGCGGCACAATTTCCAGTCGGGCGCGATCTGGCGCTACGCGCAGACGGTGAGTCCGGCGCGGTACGGCGCCGTGGTGCATCCCGGCGGGGCGGCGGAGACGCACAATTATTTTGAGAGTTAGGGGTGGTCGGCTGACGCCGTAACTGAAAACTCCCTAGTGAGCAGGGGGGAGGGTGTCAGGGGGGAGTACGCAGGTTGACCTGCGCGCCGTTCACCTGCCTCCTCGGTCCTGATACCCTCCTCCCTGCTTACTAGGGAGTTTGCAGTTTGCAGTTTGCAGTTTTCAGTTCTCAGTTTTCAGTTTCCCGTGTGCGTCGGCCGCTCAACGCTCCGCCGACACTACCGCATCCACATGATGCACATGCAGCGTCAACGCGCGTGCGAACGCTACAAAACCGACGGTGCTGGCCAATGCCCGCGCTGCCAAATCACCCACGGCGAGACGCACGACGGGAATGAGGCCTTGCTTCAGCACGTGGCGCACGAGGGCGTGGAGCACGGCGCGGCCGTAGCCCATCCGCCGATGTTGGGGCGACACCAGCACGCGTACACGAGCCAGCCGTCCTTCCGGCGCATCGACGGTGGCCAACGCCACGAGCACGCCGCCCTGAAGGGCGCCAACCCGGTGGGGCGAGTCGACGTTGCCGCCGCCTTCGTTCCACTCCGACGGCGACACATCGTGGCGCAGCATGTCGAGTACATCGCGGCGAGGATCGTACACCAGCATGCCCGCGATCCACGGGACCGGAGTGATCGTGCACTCGTCGAGCAGTGCGACGGCAGCGGGGTCCTCGCTCACGGTCAGTCGCGCGGAACGCAGTTCGATCACCGAGCCTGGCGAAGCCTCGAGGCGCGTGATGGCGATCAGCTCCTGGACTTCAGACGGATCGAGGCCAAGGTCGATCTCGTCCTCGCAGGGCACCGACACCAGGCCGACCGCGTCACGCACGAATGTCCGCACGACCGGCTGGTCGTCGCCGAGTCGCTGGACGGTCGCGACCCGATGTCGCTCGAGAAAGCCAACCGGACATCCGAGCGGCATCGCACAGGACCGCAGCGCGTCCGCCACGCTGCGTGTGGCGAGTGAGGACCGAAGGTCTTTGGAAGAGTTCGACATCGTACTGCAAACATGGCAGGTTCGGACTCAGGGTCCAATAGGCAGCCTTTTAATTGTCAAGAATTTTCAGTACCTGCTCGATCTCGGTGATGGTGTTGTAGCAGTGCGGCGCCAGTCGGATCGCGCCTTCCCGGACCGTATGCGTGATGTGTGCCGCACTAAGCCGCTTGGCCATCGCGCCCAGAGACTCGGAGGCGAACGAAATCACCCCGGCTCGGCGAGCGGGGTCCGCCGGCGTCACCAACCGGACGTCGGGGCGCGACTGCGCCCACTCGACGATCCGCGTGCCAAGTGACGTGATGTGGGCCGACACCGCGTCCACCCCGAGGTCGAGCAGGATCCGCGTCGACGCGTTGGACACCGCAAAGTCGTGATAGGCGAGCGTGACCACCTCAAAGCGCCGCGCATCGTCGAAGAAGTCGTAGTCGTAGTCGGTGAGACGCGTGTAGTCGGTGGACGACTTCATGCACGCCCATCCCACGTCGATCGGATCGATGGCGGTGACCAGCTCGCGCCGCACGTACACGAAGCCGGTGCCCCATGGGCTGAGCTGCCACTTCTGGGCGCCGCTGGCGAAGATGTCGATGGGCAGGGCGTGCAGATCGATCGGGCGCACGCCGCACCCCTGAATGCCGTCCACGATGAAGAACACGCCGCGCGCACGGCAGGCGGCACCGATACGGGCGAGATCGGCGACAAACCCCGTGGCGAACTGCACCCAGGAGACGACCACGGCCACCACGTCGGGGCGCGCGATGGCGGCGATCAGTGCATCCTCGTCGGGGAGTCCGTGCCTCCGCGGAATGAGCTCGAGGTTGATGCCGCGCGACCCCAGCGCCTGAAAGGGATAGACGCAGCTCGGAAACTCGCCGTCGAAGGTGAGAATCGTGCCGGGTCGCAAGGGCAGCGCGCGGGCGGCGAGATTCAGCCCGTACGTCGTGTTGGGCATGAGAGCGATTTCGTCGGCGTCGGCACCGACCAGCGCCGCAAACTGCGCGCGCGCCGTGGAGGCCGCATCGAGCATCCATTGGAACGGCAGCAAGTGCGGCTGCGCCCGCATTCGGCTCCACGTATTCGCCACCTCGACCGCGGCGGCCGGCATCGGCCCCACGCTCGCGGCATTCAGGAAGATCGCTGGATCGTCGGCCATCCAGGCGTACTCGCGGGCGCGGAGTGCGGCGGCGTCGTGCGATGTGGTCATGGGATGCTCTTCGGAAAAGCCCGAGTGCGGGGAAGACGACGGATCTGTCTATGAATCTGTCTATGTATCTGTCTACGGCACGCGACGGGCGCCGCGCGGATCGAGCGCGTCGCGCAAGGCATCGCCGAGCAGATTGAAACCGAGCACCGCCACACCGATGGCCAGACCCGGGGCGAGACTTGTCCACGGCGCGTTGCGCAGCTGCGAGAGATCGCGGCCATCGGCGATCATCGCGCCCCAGCTTGGTGTCGGCGGTTGCACACCAAGGCCGAGGAACGACAACGCCGCTTCGGCCATGATCGCGCCGGCAATGCCGAGCGTGGCCGCGATCACGACGGGCGCGATCACATTTGGCAACACGTGGCGCAACAGGATGCGGCGGTCGCGTGCGCCCAAGGCGCGCATGGCCTGCACGTACTCCAGTTCGCGCACCACCAGCACTTGGCCGCGCACCAGCCGCGCCATACCGGCCCAGCCCACGACGCCGATCACCGCGCACACCACGGTCAACGAGGGCTCGAACGCCGCCGCCATGGCGATCAGCAGCAACAACGACGGAAACGCGAGCGTGACGTCGGCGAGGCGCATGATGACCTCCTCCGTCCACTTGCCGCGATACCCGGCCACGAGCCCCAGCACGAGACCGATCGACAGCGAGATCCCCTGTGACGCGAGCCCCACCAGCAGCGAGATACGGGCACCATGCACCAGCCGCGACCAGACATCGCGTCCCTGCGCATCGGTACCAAGCCAGTGTGCGCCACTCGGTGCCTGGAGCGCATGGCGCAGGTTGATCTGAATCGGATCGGCGCCGTCGATGAGCGGTGCCAGCAGCGCCGCCACCATCAGGAGCGCGATGACGCCAAGCCCGAGTCGCGCGCGCCGGTCGTCGCGCAGACGCGTCCAGGCCGCGTTGCCGGTAGCGTTGCCAGTAGCGTTTCCGGTAGCGTTTCCGGTAGCGTTTCCGGTGGCGTTGCCGACGCCGCTCTCGGTGGCGGACGTCACCGTCAGGCCGTGGTGAGTGACGGGCGAATCGCCGCCGACGCGACACGCGAACCCGAGGCCCTCGACAATACGTCGGCCGCGTCATCCACGAATCGCTGCCAGTCGTGATGTCGCGACGCGCGCGCCCTCGCCGCATCGCCCATGGCGTCGTACTCGTGGCGGTCCGACATCAACCGAGCCAATTCGGCGACAATCGCCGGGACGTCGGCATCCGACATCAGGAAGCCGGTAATGCGCGATGCCACTATCGACGCAAACGGCATAGCCGCTGGCACCACGACGGGGACACCGCGCTGCATGGCGGCGATGGTGGCAATCGCACCCTCGTCGCCGTCGGCGGTGACCCAGACGGCGGCGGCCTCGACCTCGTCGGCCAGCAACAGCGCGTCGAGCGGCGCCACCTGCACGAATGCCGTCAGGCCGAGCGAGGCTGCATGCACGCGCGTGGACTGCAACGCGGCGAGGTCCCCCAGCAAGACAATACGCAGCGACGGATGCCGTCCCACGAGCCGCGCCGCCGCCCGCAGTGCCACAGCGGTGCGTTCGTCGTGCTCGGACGGGGGAACGATCCACAACGCGGTTGGAACGACTGTACCCGTGGGCGCATCACGACGGGCGCGCAGTGACGAGGGCCCCGGCCAGCTCACCGCGATCGGATCGCGTCCCCACGATGTAAGGCGCGTACGCGCGCCCGCCCATCGCGTACGCCACGTGCGTGCGACGGGGTTTCGATCGGCGGCATCTTCACCGACGACCCACCGTCGCACGACACCACCGCGCCGACCGGTAGCCATCGCGGCGAGCAGGGCATCGGGCTCGCTCTGCACGAGCACCGCATCGGGGCGCAGGGCGGCCACGATACCGCGTGCACTGCGAATACGCGCAAAGGCGCCCTGACCCGTAATGCCGCGCACGGGCAATCGGGGGAAGGTGGCTTCGACGGAGCGCTCCAGCACGCCGTGACTCAGGCAGGCTACGGTCACGATGTCACCGCGCGCCGCGAGTTCCGCGCCGAGCGTGATCAGCAGGCGAACGTCAGGCGTCCAGGACGCGGCCGTAGTGAGCACGAGGACGCGCACGGATCACTCGCTGCCGCGAGTGAATTGCAGCGCATGCAGGCGGGCATACGCGCCGTTGCGCAGCAGCAGGTCGGCATGCGTGCCCTGCTCTACCAGTTGCCCGCGCTCGAGCACGAGAATACGATCGGCGTGCTGAATCGTGGCCAGTCGGTGCGCGATCACGAACACCGTGCGCCCTTCGAGCAGCCGGTCGATTGCTTCCTGCACCAGCCGCTCGCTCTCCACATCAAGGGCCGACGTGGCCTCGTCGAGAATGAGGATGGGCGGGTCGGACAGCAGCGCCCGCGCGATGGCCAGGCGCTGTCGCTGTCCTCCCGACAAGCGCGAGCCGCGCTCACCGAGGTTGGTGTCCCAGCCTTCGGGCAGTTCCTGAATGAACGACAGCGCATTGGCCGCGCGGGCGGCCGCGTCGAGCTGCTCCTGCGTGACCTGCGTGCGACCGAAGGCAACGTTAGCGCGCACGGTGTCGTTGAAGAGCACCGTATCCTGACTCACGATACCGGTGAGCGCGCGCAACGCGTCAAGCGTGATGCGGCGCAGGTCGACACCGTCGAGCGTGATGCGGCCGCTGGTGGGTTCGAGGAAGCGCGGCAACAGATCGATGAGCGTGCTTTTGCCCGCGCCACTCGCACCGACCAGCGCGATCACCTCGCCCTTGCGCGCCGAGAACGACATATCGGACAGCGCCGGCGCATCGTCGCCGTACGCGAACGTCACGTGCTCGAATTCGAGCGAAGTCGCGAAGGTCGGCGCAGTAATCGTGCCGCGATCAGCCGCCGTTTCCGTGGGAGAGTCGAGCACCTCGAAAATCCGCTCGGCGCTGGCCAGCGACTGCTGCGCCGCCGCCGGCACCTGGGAGAGCTGCTTGAGCGGCTGCAGCAGACGCATCACCCAGATCAAAAAGGTCACCAGCAGCGCCCCGTCCAGTGACTTCTCAACCAGCACGAGTCGCGCACCGAACCAGAGAATCGCCACGGCCATCACGGCGCCGAGCGTTTCCGTGACCGGGCCCGACATCAGCGCGAGTCGACCGATGCGTACATAGCCCTTGGCGAAGGCCGCATTGCGCGTCACGAAGCGCTGTTCTTCGCGCACCTCCGCACCGTACGACTTGATGAGACGGATGCCGCTCACCACTTCCTGCACCATGCTGGTGATCTCGCCCTGCTCGTTGCCCATGCGACGATGTCCCTTGCGCAACTTTCGCAGCACGGGCTGCAGCGAGAGGACCGTGAGTGGCACCACCACCAACGACGCCAGCGACAACTTCCACGATACGGCGAACATGATCGCGATGGTGGACACCACCTGCGCCGTACTCCAGATGGAGCGCGTGACGAGCTCGGTGACCACGGCCTTGGCGTTCGTGGTGTCGGTGAGCATGCGGGAGATCACCTGGCCCACCTTATTGGCGGTGAACCAGCTCATCGGCAGGCGTAGCAGATGCGCATACATCGCATCGCGCAAATCGCGCACCACGAACTCCTGCAACTGCGCCCCGATCTGCCCGCTCAGCCAGACCAGCACGTTCTTGAGCGTGACGGCCAGCAACACCAGCACGATCACGTTGCGCAGCGATCCCATCTGATCGGCGGGATCGAGCAGGAAGCCGATCGTCGTGCCGAGAATGGCCGACACGACCTTATTGCCAGGAATCAGCTGTGGCTGTTCGAACAACGCATTCAGAAATGGAATCAGCAGCGTGAACGAAAAGACGTCGAACACGGCGGCGAGCAGGTTGAGCGACACCACGCCCACCAGCTTCGAGCGATGTGGGCGTACGAAGCCCCACAACCGTCCCCACAACCCCGTGGTACCGCTCATCGCTTGGGCGTGAGCAGGGCGACCGGCAGGATGCACTCTTCCGGCGTCACACCACCGTGCAGGAACGATCCACGATACCGACTCTGGTACTCACGCAGCTTGGTGGGATACACGAAGAAGGTATCGCCGGCGGCCATGAGGGTGTTGTTGCCGGGGCCGCGATGCGGCAAGCGCAGGTCATCGGGATTCGTGAACAACAGCGCCTGCTCGGGCCGTTCGGCCCGCAGATCCTCGCCGAACTTGTAGCGCAGGTTGGCCGTGGCATCACGCTTGGCGAAGACGGTGGCCGGCGAATTACAGTGCAGCGCGCCGTGATCACTGGTGATGACCACCGAGATGTTGCGGCGCGACGCTTCCTTGAGCAGCGTGAACAGGGATGACCGTTCGAACCACTGCTTGGTGATGGCCCGCAGCGCGATTTCGTCACGCGCGACTTCGAACAGAATCATCGATTCGCTTCGACCATGCGTGAGCATGTCCACGAAGTTGAACACGAACGCGTGAATGCCTTCACCGGCGATCGCGCCCGGCAAGTGGCGCTCGAGATCGTCGGAATCGGCGGCAGTCGTGATCTTGTGGTAGCGCACGGGCGCCTGAACCTTCAGCTCCTCGAGATGCGCCACCAGCAAGTCGCGCTCGTGCATGTTGAGCGTTTCGTCGTCCTTCTCGCCCCACCAGTCGGGAAAGCGCGCGGCGATTTCCCCGGGAAAGAGCCCGCTGAACAACGCATTGCGCGCGTAGGGCGTGGCGGTGGGCAGAATCGAGTAGTAGTGCGTGGTTTCCACGTCGTATAGCGGGGCCAGCAACGGCTCCAGCACGCGCCATTGATCCACCCGCAAACAGTCGATGACCACGAAGATCGCCTTGCGATCGCGGGCCAGCACCGGCATCACGAATTCGGTCACGACATCCACCGACAGCGGCGGCCGGTCGCCTTCGAGCTCACGGAGCCAGCGCGGATACTCGGTGCGCATGAACGTGGCGAACTCGCGATGCATATCGGGATACAGCCCGCGCAACGACTCGTGCAGCCCCATTTCACCGGCGGCGGCGAGGTCGACGTCCCATTGCATCAGTTCCGCGAAGCGCTCGATCCAGCCGCGCCAATCGAGCCCGGCATAGCGCTCAGTCTCGATGTAGCGGAACCGTTCCACGAAAGCGCGGGCCAGCGCCTGAGAGCGAATCAGCGGACCTTCGAGGATGCGGGTAACCACCGTGAGCACCTGCCGCGGTGTAATCGGCTTCACGAGGTAATCGCGAATATTCACGCCGATCGCTTCCTTCAGCGTGGCGTCCTCCTCGCTCTTGGTCACCATCACGACCGGCATGGTCGGCAGCATCTCGCGGATGTCCTTGTAGGCATCCAATCCGCGCGTGCCGGGCATCTGCTCGTCGAGCAGCACCAAATCGTACGGGCGCCGCCGCAGCAGCTCGAGCGCGTCGTCCGCGTTCGTCGCCGTCTCGACGTGATAGCCCTTGTCTCCGAGCAGGAGTCGATGCGGCTCGAGAAGCTCCGCTTCGTCGTCCACCCAGAGAATCGTTTTTGCCATCAGCGCCATCTTGTAAGGTACCTGAGCGGCGGGACTACGGTCCAGCGGCGTCGGCCCCGGCTACCGCGCCGCGCCGGACGCAATCGGACGCGTTACATTCGGACTGTGCACGCTGAATCCCTTCCCTACGCGCTCGAACCGCTGCGCTTTCCGTTCCCTGCTCTCGCGTCGCTGGCCGGACGCCTGCCGCTGGGTGGCGGACGTGAGGTAGCCCTGGCCGCGCTCATGACCGCCCGGTTGGCGCAGGGCGTGATGACCGCCGACGCGCTCCATCCCGGTGAACGGGTCACCCGCGCCGCCGCCGCCAAGGTGTGGCTGGCATCCCTCGCACTCCCGGCAACGACGCGCGTGCCGTTTGCCCGCTGCGTCGAGTCAACCACGGGCACCTCGCTACAGGTGGCGGGCGCGATCCGCAGCCTCGTCGCGGCCGCCGGCACGCATCTCGACGGCCCCTCGGTGCAGGAACTCGAGAAGCTCGCGCGCCTGCTCGCGGGCTCATGACCCACCGCACCGATATCTCGCCGCTGACCCGCGTCGTGGCGCGCCTCGACCGGACCAGCGTCGGCGACGTCGACCCCGCTATTGTCCCCACCCGATTCCCATCGATCGATCGCGCCATTGGCGGGGGCTTTCGCCGCGGCGATCTGATCGTGGTCGGGGGAGACGACAGCGCCGGCTGCTCGGCGCTGGGACTCGCCATCGCCCTGCGCGTCTTCCCCCGCGCCCTGCTGTTAACGGGAGAAATGCAGGCCGAGCGCGCCTACGAGCGCGCCCTTGCCATGGGGGCGAAGGTGTCGTTGGAATCGATGCGACTTGGTGTGGTCAGCGAGGAAGAACGCGCCCGCCTTGCCACGGTCGCGGTCACGCTGCGCGACCGTGCCCCGGTCATCGAAACGATCACCTCGGGCACCATGTCCGCCATTGATCGTGCCGTAGAAGCCACGCCCGACGCCTCGGTGGTGGTGGTCGATCCGCTGGAATGCCTGCTGGATCGTGATTCGGGTCGCGACGAAGCACTGGGGTTCGCGGTGCTTGCGCTCAAGCGACTCGCGCTGCGGCGGAATGTGGCGGTGCTGCTGACGACACACCTGCCGCAGCTCGACCGCGTGCGCCACGATCGCCGTCCCCGTCTCACGGATTTCGGATTGGGCGGAGCGATCGGGACCCACGCCGATCTGGTGCTCGGGCTCTACCGCGAGGAGCTGTACGAAGCCGATCTCGGCGTGTCCGGCGCCGCGGAGTTGCTGCTGCTGAAGAACCGGGATGGGGCGAGGGGATATGTCGATCTGTATTTCGACCAGCGGTTCAGTCGATTCGAGGATGTACTGGAGGAGTTTTAGACTCACGGCCTTTCGGTTTTTAGCCCATGGCCCATGGCTCACGGCCCATGGCTCACGGCCGATAGCCTTCAAAGGGCTTTGGGCTTTGGGCTGTAGGCCATGGGCTGTAGGCCATGGGCTTTGGGCTTTGGGCTTTGGGCTGTAGGCCATGGGCTTTGGGCCATGGGCTTTGGGCTTTGGGCAATGGGCTATCGGGCTTTTTACACCCCTGCCCCACGTCTCGTTATTTTCCCCGACATCGGTTTGACAGCACCCATATCCGCATTCACGGGGCAGGGCGATGGCAGGACATAGCAAATGGAAGACGATCAAGCGCGCAAAGGCGGCCACCGACAACAAGCGCGGAGCGCTCTTCACGCGACTGATCCGCGAAATCACCATGGCTGCCAAGCTTGGCGGCGGTGATCCGGGCGGTAATCCTCGGCTCCGCACCGCCATCGACAACGCGAAGGCGGTGTCGATGCCCAAGGACAACATCGACCGTGCCATCAAGAAGGGTACGGGCGAACTGGAAGGCGTGGATTATGTCGAGGTGCTGTACGAGGCCTACGGGCCCGGCGGCGTCGCGATCATGATTCAGGCGGTGACCGATAACCCCACGCGCACCGTGGCCGACGTGCGGCACAAGCTGTCGCGCAACAATGGCAACATGGGCTCCAGCAACTCGGTGGCCTATCTGTTCGAGCGGAAGGGGCAGATGTCGGTGTCGGCCGACGGTGTGGTCGAAGATACGCTGATCGAAGCCGCGCTCGAGGCTGGCGCCGATGATGTGGTGCGGGACGACACCGAGTTCACGATCACCACTGATCCCGGTGCGCTGCACGCGACGAAGGAAGGCCTCGAGTCGAAGAAGTACAAAGTGGCCGACGCGGAACTCGCCTGGGTGCCCAAAAGCACGGTAAAGGTGGAAGGCGCGGCGGCCGACCAGCTCATGAAGCTGCTCGAAGCGCTCGAAGAACTCGACGACGTGCAGAAGGTCGACGCGAACTTCGAGATGGACGACGACGCCATGGCCGAGGCGTGAGCCCGTCGCTGGTGCTCGGGATCGATCCGGGCACCGCCGTCACGGGGTACGGTGTGGTCGCCTTCGACGGCCGCATCGCCACTCTCGTGGAGTGCGGCGTCATCCGCACGACCGCGAAGGATCCGCTGCCGCAGCGCCTGTTGGAGATTTCCGAAGGCGTGGAGGAAATTCTCGCGCGGCACCGTCCCGACACGATGTCGGTGGAAGACGTGTTCTACGCCAAGAACGTGCGCACGACGATCGTGCTCGGTCATGCGCGCGGCGTGATTCTCCTCGCCGCGCAGAAGGCCGCCCTCACGATCTGCGAGTATCCGCCGGCCGAGATCAAGAAGGCGATCACCGGCACCGGCGCGGCCACGAAGGAGCAGGTGCAATTCATGGTGGCGCGCCTGCTGCGCCTCAAGTCGGCACCGCAGCCCGCCGACGCCGCCGATGGCGTCGCCGCCGCGCTTTGTGCGTGTCTCATGTCGTCGCGACCGAAGCTCCCCGAGCTTCCGCCGCTGCGTCTTCCCCTCTCCAAGCTCGCGAAATGATCGCACTGGTATCCGGCACGCTCGTCCACCGCGAACTCGATCGGGTAGAAATTCTCACGGCGGGCGGTGTGGGCTACGAGTGCCTCATTCCGCTCTCGGTCTTCGAGTCGTTACCGCCGGAAGGGGCGACGATCACGCTGCACACGCATCTCGCCGTGCGCGAAGATGCGTGGCACTTGTACGGCTTCTCCGATCGCTACGACCGCGCCGTCTTCCAGCGGCTGCTCGTGGCCAAGGGCGTCGGCCCGGCGCTCGCGCTCGGCATTCTCTCGTCGCTCACGCCGGAGCGCGTGGTCCGTGCCTTGCGCGAGAAGGACATCACGACCCTCATGCGCGTGCCGCGCGTGGGTCGGAAGAAGGCCGAGCAGATCATTCTCGACCTGGCCGACAAGATGGACACCGTAGGCTCGGCGCCGACAGCCACCGGCGCCGCGAAGAGCCCCGTCGCCGACGACGCCATTCGTGCGCTCATCGCGCTGGGCTACAACCAACTCGAAGCCGATCGCGCCGTACGGGCGGTGGTGGACGCGGGCGGTGGTGGAGATGTGGGGGCGGTGGTGAGGGCGGCGCTCTCGAGGCTAACGGCGAAGTAGGCGGTAGGGCGTACGGGGTCGGGAGTAGCCCGTACCCCTTACTCCGTACCCCTTACTCCGCACCCCTTACTCCGTACCCCTTCCCTAGCAATCACCGCCGGTACTGTGTTGCGTCCCGCTGTGGCTTGCCGCAATTCGGCACCGTAATCCCCTGCCCCGGGCGGCCACCGGGAATCGGATCGACCAGCACGCGCGAGCTCTTCTCGGCGTCTTCGCTGGCGAGATATACGAACATCGCGGTGAGCGTCGCGTTGTGCTTCAAGTCATCGAGAATGATCTTGTCGAACGAGTCGCGGTTCGTGTGCCACGTGCTGTTGCTGTAGTCCCAGTTCAACGCACCCAGTCCGACCGCCGGGGCGCCCCAGCAACGGAACGACGCGTCGTCCGATCCGGCGCCGATACCCGACGGGCCCGAGAGACGGATGTACTGCGTGAGCTGCGACGGCATTTGGCTCATGTACTGCGCCAGGCGCGGACCGTTTTCCGGGTGCAGCCCCGGACCTGTGCTCACCACACGTCCCGTACCGTTGTCCTGATTGAACGCGAACTGCAGCCCCTTGATCACTTCGGGGTGATCGGCGGTGAAGGAGCCCGAACCGTTCAGCCCCTGCTCTTCGCCGCTCCAGTGACCGACCAGAATCGTGCGCGACGGCTTGGGATACACCGTCTTCAGTATGCGTAACGCTTCCATCATGGTGATCGAACCCGTGGCGTTGTCGGTCGCGCCAGAGTGTCCTTCCCAGCTGTCGAAGTGCGCCGACAGCACCACGAACTCGTCGGGCTTGGTGGCGCCCTTGATCTCGGCGATCACGTTGAACACCGGCTTGTCGCCGAGCGCTTCCGATTCGGCCATCACGCGCACCTTCGGGCCCTGCTTGTTCTGCGCGAGGCGGAACAGCATGCCGTAGTCTTCGCATCCCACATCGAACGTCGGCAACGCCGCGTTGCGCGGCGATCCGAAAATCTTGTTCACGCCGGGATACTGCGAGTAGTTCGACTCGAACACGGCCACGGCACCAGCGGCCTTGAGGTCGCTGTAGAACGTCGGTACGCGCTGCGTCACGCCCTGATACGTGGCCGACAGATCGCGCTGCATCGAGTCGAGCGACGACTGTGTGCTCGGCATCGCGAACTCGGCGAGCTGCGACGCCGGACGGCAGGTGAGACGCGGCGCCGACGCCAGCACGATCTTGCCCTTCACACTCGGCAACCACGCCTTGAACTCTTCCGGCGACTGATACGGCTTGACCACGACCACGTCACCGCCAGCCCACTTGCCCGAGGTGTTGCCGCTCCACGACAGCATGTTGACTTCGAGCGACTTCACTCGCGGCGCCGTGAGCTGCGCGAACGCCGCCCCACGCTTCCACGAATTCCACGTGCCATACTGCTCCTTGCGCGCCGTCACGCCGAACTGCTTGTACGTCGCCAGCAGCCAATCCTGCGCGCGATTCATGTTGGGCGAACCCGTGAGACGCGGGCCGACGGAGTCGAGCAGCTGCTGCGCCAGCGTGCCCGCCTGCGACCGCTGCATCCCCTCTTCCCACAGCTTCAGGATCACGGGATCAGTGGGCGCGTCCTTGCGAACGTATGACGGCGCCGGATCAACCGGCAGCGCCTGAATGTTCTTGGCGACCGGTGACGGGCCGCGACCGGGCTGTGCGGCGGCAGAGCCGGCCGTCGCCAGCATCAGAGCAAGTGCAGCAGAGGTACGCATGCGGTGTTCGGGGATTCGGTGAATGAAGTGTTGTGCGTCAGGCCCGCGGACTCAATCCGTCCACGAGCGACGTGCGATAGGCCTTCCACGCCGGCACGAAGCCGATCACAAGGCCCGCACCCATAACAACGGCGAGATAGGTCCACTCCGTTGAGCGCAGCGGATGCAAGGCGAGATGCAACCCGAAACGTTGTTCAATAGGACCCTGCGCCACGAACAAGCCGAGGTACACGGCGGCCACGCCGATGAGGCACCCGAGCAACGCCAGGAGTCCACTCTCCAGCACGAGCAGCGAGATGATCATGCGCGGACCCGCACCCACCGCACGCAGAATCGCCATCTCGCGACGCCTGGCTTCGAGCGACGAGTAGAGCGCCACCAGCATGCCGGTGAGGCCGATCGCCACCGCGAAGATCGCGATCACGCGCAACCCGACTTCGGCGCTGCCGATGTTCTGCCACAACTCGCCCAGCGCTACGCCGGGAATCACCGCCGTGAGCGGCTCCTCCAAGTCGGTATTCATCTCACGCTGTAACATCAGCGCTTCGAAGCGGTTCTTCGTCCCGACGAAGAACGCCGTAATCTGATCGTCGCCATGATCGTGCGCCGGCTCAGCCGCGACCGAGCTCCTCTCGGCCGGCTTCGTGGCCTTCTGCTCCGCCACCTTCTGCGCCACCGCTGCCGCCTTCACCTCCGGCAGCGCACTCGGTGGCGGCTCCGCGCCCGGCATCACCAACGGCGTCCCCGGCGGCGGACTCGCCCCCGGCATCACCAATGGCGTCCCCGGCGGCGGCTCCGCCCCCGGCATGACCATGGGCGTCCCAGCAGGCGGTGTCATCGCCGCCGCCCGCTGTTTGTTCGCCGCAATGATCGCCGAAGCCTTCGCGCGCTTTGCCGCAATCGGCTTTCGCGCAGTTCGCGGTTGCGCCGCCCCCCCCTGCCCACTCCCCCCTGATACCCTCCCTCCTGCTCCCTCCGCCGACGCCATCGACGACCCAGCGATCTCAGCCCCAGCCTCCGGCTCATGCATCGCCTCAATCCCGCCAAGCGTCACGTACACCGAGCGATCGATCGGCGTGAACGTGCGCCCGAGAATCCCGACCACATGGAACGGGTGCGCCTCATGACTCGACGTACCGATGTCGCGGAGCCCGTGCACCACCACCACCGGCGACCCGATCGTGTAGCCCAGCTTCTCCGCCACGTCGCTGCCGATCACCACTTCCGTATCCGCGACCGCGGCGCGTCCGGACACGAACACGATCCGGCCATCTTTGCGGAATCGATAGCGCTCGTAGAACTCGGGCGTGGTACCGACCACGCGGAAGCCGCGATGACTGTCGCCGAGGGAGTACGGGACCACCCACTTCACGGCAGGATGCGCCTTCCACCGCTCCATCGTGGACAGCTTCACCGAACCGGAGGGCGAGCCGATGCCGAACACCGCGCTCAACAAGACTTGCAAGGTGCCACCGCGCGCACCGACGATCAGGTCGACACCGCGAATCGTGCCGGCAAAGCTATCGCGCACGCCGGCCCGCACATTCTCGATGCCCACCAGCAGCGTCACGCTGAGCGCGATCGACGCGACCGTGAGCGACGTCGTCAGCAGGCGGCTTCGCAGCGACGTCAGCGCCAGACGCAGAATCATCATCATCGCGATGCCCTCACGCGTCTGCTCCGACCTTGGCCGCGCGATTGATCTCCATCAGTTCCACCGTGCGAGAGAACAGCGGCATCAGCGTGTGATCGTGGCTCACGAACACGAGCGTGGCCTTGGCCTTCTCGCACGACGCGAACAACAGCTTGAGGAAGCGTTCACGGCGATCGGTATCGAGCGCGCTGGTGGGCTCGTCGGCGATCACCACTTCAGGGCTGCCCATCAGCGCCCGCGCGGCGGCCACGCGCTGCTGCTGGCCCACACTCAGCTCCGCGATCGGCGAGTCGAGATACTGTTCGATGTCGAGTTGCGACGCGATATCGCGCACCGCGTCGTCGAGCGATCGGCCGCCCAGTCGCTCACGACGCGCTGGCTCGAGTCGAACCGGCAGCAGAATGTTCTCCCGCACCGGGAGGTACGGAATGAGGTTGAACATCTGGAACACGTATCCCAGATGTCGCGCCCGAAACGCATCGCGCGCACCGCCCGACATGGTCGAGAAGTCCTGCCCAAGAATGCGCACGCTGCCGCTGGTCGCCTGGAGCACGCCTGCAAGAAGGCCGAGGAGCGTGGTCTTTCCACTGCCACTCGGCCCATGCAGAAACACCGTCTCCCCGCGGTCGATCGTCAGCGAATCAATCGACAGCACGTCGCGCCCTTTCTTGTACGAAAAGCGCAACGCGGACAGCTCGACCGCCGGGGTCCCGTGGGGACCAGTGCCGGCGAGAGCTGCCACGGCAGCCCCATCACTCATTTCGACGAGTAGGGTTCGACCTTGAGTCCTTCCAGCTGATAGCCCACGGTGCCGTACGGGCTTTCCACCGACGCGATCTTGAGACGTCCCGACATCCACACCGCGTCGAAGAGGTTGAGCTTGACGGCCTTCTTGCCGCCCATCTCCACCATCACGATCTGATTCGGCGGCGGCGGCGGCGTGTGCACGCACGCGCCGTAGTACGGCACCAGCAGGAACTCGGCGCCCTCCTCCTGGAAGTCGTCGAGCGGCACGACGAAGCCCGGAATCCGGACCAGCTTGCCCTCGAGCTTCTTCAGCGTGTCAGTCGACTTGCCGTTCGTGTAGTCGAGACCAGCCAACACGCGCCAGTCGATGTTCACCGCTTCTTCCACGAGCGCCTTGCGAGTCGTCGGCGCCTTGGACACGGCAGGGGCAACCGCGACGCGGGCTGGCGGCGTGGAGCGCACGGGGCGCGCCGGCGTGGTAAACGCCGTCGTCGCCAAGAGCACGACGGAGATTCCAGCCAACGAAAGCACAGGTGAACGGCGGGGCATGGCGAATCCTGGGAGCAGGACAAACGGGAGCCGACGCGACGACGTCGCGGGTCACTCCCGGAAATTTACGCAATCCGAGCGAGAACGCTGTAGGAAGCGGAAGCTGGAGCGCTACCGCCGTCCCTGAAAGTACCCCCCAGTCGTCGGCTCGTGCCCAGACGGCACGGTATATTCCGTCTCATGAGCCGCGCCGAAATCACCACGCCGGAAGCCCTCGCCGACGAAAGCGTCGTCGAATTGTCCCTTCGCCCCCAGCGCCTCGTCGAGTTCATCGGCCAGAAGAAGGTCAAGGACAGCCTCGGCATCGCCATCGCCGCGGCCCGCGCGCGCAAGGAACCGCTCGACCACACCCTCTTCTTCGGACCGCCAGGGCTCGGGAAGACCACGCTGGCCGATCTGATGGCCCGCGAGCTTGGGGTCAACCTCACCACGACCTCCGGTCCCGCGCTCGAGAAGCCGGCCGATCTCGTCGGCCCCCTCACCAATTTGCGTGAGGGCGATGTGCTGTTCATCGACGAGATCCACCGCATGCGGCCGATCATCGAGGAGTTTCTCTATCCGGCGATGGAGGACTACCGGATCGACATCCGGCTATCCGATGGCCCGAAGGCGCAGACGGTCACGATGAACATCGAGAAGTTCACGCTGGTCGGCGCCACGACGCGACTGGGCATGCTCACGGCGCCGCTGCGTGCGCGCTTCGGCATCGTGCAGCAGCTGGGCTTCTATCCGGTGGACGAACTCGAAGTGATCGTGCGCCGTACCGGCGAAGTCTTGAAGGTGGAGATGGACCCGCTGGGCGCCCTTGAAATTGCCAAGCGCTCCCGTGGCACGCCGCGGGTGGCCAATCGGCTCCTGCGACGCGTGCGCGATTACGCGCAGGTGTGCGCCGACGGGCGCATCACGCTCGAGGTGGCGCAGGCGGCGCTCGAGTTGAACAACGTCGACCATTTCGGACTCGACGACATGGATGCGCGCCTGCTGAAGTCGATCATCGAGAAGTTCGACGGCGGTCCGGTTGGGCTCGGTACGATTGCGGCAGCGATCGGCGAGGATCCCGGGACAATTGAAGAGGTCTATGAACCGTTCCTGGTTCAGCACGGATTTCTTCAGCGGACTCCGCGCGGACGCGTTGCCACGGCGCATGCCTATCGCCATCTTGGCTACGTGCCGCCCATTGGCGCATTCGAGCAACCCACCCTGTTCTAAGCTCTCGGTAAAAATGATCACAATGTTTGGCACCTCGGTGCGCGCCTCGCGGCTCGCACACGTATTGCTCCTGCCCGTAACACTCGCGGCATATCTGGCGGTCGGTTCGCCTCTCGCCGCGCAACCGATGGCGCCGCAGCCAGTCCGGCCATCCATCGCGCGGATCGCCGACTCGTTGGCGGCAAACGGGGACACCGCACGGGCGGTCGCGCTACTCGATTCGGCGGTCCGTCGCGACAAGCGTGATGCGGCGGCATGGCATCAGCTTGGCTTGCTCCAGTGGAATCAAGCTCGTAGCGCACGCGACCCGAATTTCATGAAGGATCAGAAGAAGATCCGCATGCTGATCGCGGCCGACACGGCGCTTCGTCTGGCCACCAAACTCGCGCCGGACAGCGCGCGCTACTGGCTGAGTCTCAGCCGCTTCAACATTCAGTCGGGTGTGTCTACCATGCGCTTCGCGTCGAGCGCGCAGGCGCGCGATGGCATGTCGGCGGCTGAGCGATCTGGGGAGAAGCTGTTGCTCGCCGAGGCGGCCGATATGGCCGGTATGGCTGCGTGGCGCAGCTATGATGCGTTGGCGAACCGTGGGCTGCCCAGCGGCATGTCGAAGGTGCAGCTGGAGAACAACAACTACTGGAATCGCAAAAACGCGCGCGACTACGTGAATTCGATCGCCACCAAGATCCAACCGCCCACGGGCGACAACGATCATGCGGCCGCGCTCGACTATTTTTCGCGCGCCGTCGCGGCCGATTCCAGCAATCTCCGCTACAGCCGTCATCTGTACATGGCGTACGCGGAGCGGAAGAAGTGGCAGGATCTGGCCGCGGTGGCCTCCCGTCGCGCGGGTCAGTTTCCACTCGATTTCCAGGCGCAGCTGGCGCTCGGCCTCGCGTATCATCGCCTCGCGAACGAGAAGGACGCGACGCACGCGTTCGACAGCGCCTTCGTGCTGATGGACGAGGGGGAGGCGAACCGTCTCAAGAACCTGTCGCGCATTTTGCGACCGCGCGCGTCCAAGGAGCAGAACGGACAGATCGGCGACTCGGCCAGCTGGGCCAAGCTGCCCGCGCTGCAGCGTCAAGGCCTGGAATCGATGTTTTGGATGATGAGCGATCCGTTGGCGCTCACGCAGGAGAATGAGTTCCGTCTCGAGTTCCTCGCGCGGGTCGTGTTCGCCGATTTCCGCTGGACGATCGACGAAATGGAGCTGCGTGGTGCCGATACCGATCGTGGCGATGTCTATGTGCGGTACGGTCCACCCGATTTCGAGATGACGATTCCGGGGAGCACCACCGACAGCCGCACGCGCCTCGATGGTGGCGTCACGTTGGTATGGGACTACGATGCCAAGCTCACGTTTTTCTTTGACCTCCAGCCCGGATTCGCCACTGGACGCGTGTCGTTGTTTGATCGCAACTACATCGCTGCACTTCGCGACGCCGCGCCGGTGTCCTTCGCCAACGTGCCCGTCACGCGATTGCTCGATACCATTCCGATTCGCATTGTGCGCTTCCGGTCGGGTGCGGATTCCAGCGACGCCGTGATCGCAGCCAGCGTGCCGATCGATTCGCTGGTGCGCGCCAACACGCTCGATCGCGTTCCGGTCGATATCGATCTACGCATCTTCGACCAATTCGTGAAGATCCGCGGCTTGGAGTCCGACCAAGTGACCTTCGCGCGCGACAGCAGCAACGCGCCGCTCGACCGCACATGGACGCGTCGGGTGGGGCCCGGCATCAACGTGGTGCGCGTCGAAGCGCTGCAGGCCGACAGCAAGCGCGGCGCGCGCGCGATGACGCGCCTCGACCCTTCCACGAACGTCGGCTTCGGCATGAGCGACGTGCTGCTCGGCAATAAACCGGAACTCCACAGTGGTGTCGTCACGCCGTCACGGTGGCGCGACATCGCCATCACACCGAGCGCCGGCAGTTACGCGCGCGGCAGTTCGCTCGGTTTGCTCTGGGAGATGTACGATCTCGTGCCGAAGGAGGGACAGACGAAGTACCGCGTGGCGATCACCGTGGAGCGCGCGGATCGCGACGGCGTGGCCGGATTCACACTGCGCGTGCTCGACAATCTCGGTCGGGCGGTGGGTCGCGCGCAGCAATCCCGCGATCGCTTCACGATCTCATTCGACCGGCAAGGCGGCGCGCTGCCGGTACTGGTGGAGTACCTCTCGCTCGACATGACGCAGGCGCCAACCGGCGGCTACCGCTTGCGCGTCGAAGTCACCGACCTCGCCAATCAGAAGAAAACGGCTCGTAATACGGAATTCAGGATACGCTGACGCACCAAAACGGTCCGGACTGTTGCGCTGAGGCGCCGATTCGATTGTCTTTCTGCGCTTCCATGACCGCAATGCCTGACTCCGTCGACGCGATTCCCCATCAGGGAACCCGCACGTCCGATTATGACTACGAGCTCCCTGAGGAGCGCATCGCGCAGCGTCCCGTCGAGCCGCGCGATGCGAGCCGTTTGCTTGTGGTCGACCGGCGAGACGGCAGTATTGCCCATCGCACGTTCCGCGATATCGCCGACTTGATTCCGTCAGGCGACGCCATCGTGGTGAACACGACCAAGGTGTTCCGGGCGCGACTACTTGGGCATCGGGAAAGCGGCGGACCGGCGGAGATCCTGCTGCTCCGCCCGGTCAACGATGATCACTACGAAGCGATGATTCATCCGGGCGGCAAGCTGCGTCCGGGTCGCGTGGTCACGATCGCTCCCGACTTCCGCGTCGAAATCGTGGACACGACGCCGCGTCGCACGCGCATTGTGCGCCTGCACACCAACGGTGATGTGGCCGGTACGATCGAGAAGTACGGACATGTCCCCCTGCCACCGTACATCGAGCGCGCCGACGAGTCGGGCGACATCGCCCGCTACCAAACGGTGTACGCCGAAACGGTCGGGTCGGTCGCGGCTCCCACGGCAGGTCTGCATTTCACCCCCGACCTGCTCGACGCGCTGCGCGCGCGCGGCGTCGAGATGGCGAATGTGCTGTTGCATGTCGGCGCCGGCACGTTTCGCCCGGTGAGCGACGAGGATCCGTCACAGCACGTGATGCACGAGGAATGGTGCGAAGTCACCAGCGATACGGCGCACCAGTTGAACGCCGTGCGGGCGCGTGGCAATCACGTGTGGGCGATCGGCACCACCAGTGTCCGCACGCTCGAAACCGCTACCGATGTGCACGGCGTGATTCATCCGTTCAGCGGCGAGACCAATATTTTTATTCGTCCGCCCGCAACGATTCGCGGCATCGACCGGCTGGTCACGAACTTCCACCTACCGAAATCCACGCTCATCATGCTCGTGGCCGCCTTCGCGGGTTACGACCTTACGATGCAGGCGTACCGCACCGCCGTGGCCGACAAGTACCGGTTCTATTCGTACGGCGACGCGATGTGCGTTATTTAGAGTTCAAGAACTGATCACACAGAGACAAGGAGAAAAGGAGAAAAAGAGAACTCCTTTTCTCTTTTTCTCTTTTCCCCTGTGTGATCGGTTCAGCAGAGCCAACGATGCCCCCGACCTCCCGCGAAGCCCCTTAGTGACCGCCCCCTTCTCTTTCGAACTCACCGCCACCGACGGCCAGGCCCGCGCCGGCGTGTTCACGACGCCGCACGGCATGATGAACACGCCGCAGTTCATGCCGGTCGGCACGCTGGCGTCGGTCAAGGCGCTCGACCCCGAGGATCTGCAGCGCCTTGGCGCGACCATGATCCTGGCCAACGCGTATCACCTGCGCCTCCGGCCCGGCGACGAGATGATCCGCACCATGGGCGGCTTGCATCGCTTCATGCATTGGGACGGCCCGATACTCACCGATTCCGGTGGCTTCCAGGTGTTTTCGCTGGAAGGGCTGCGCACGATCAACGAACAGGGCGTCGAGTTCCGCAGCCACCTGGATGGGTCGCTGCAGCAGTTCACGCCGGAATCCGTCATGCGCATCGAGCGCAACCTGGGCGCCGACGTGATCATGCAGTTCGATCACGTCGTGCCGGGCCAAACGGAGGCGGGACTGGCCCGCGTCGCGATGGAGCGCAGCATCCGGTGGCTGGAGCGGTGCCGGGTGGAATTCGAGCGGCTGCTGCGGGAAGACGCCGAGGCCCCGACGCCGGTGCAGGCCCTCTTTCCCATTGTGCAGGGCGGCATCCACGCCGACCTGCGGCGGGAATCGGCGACGGCCATCCGGAACGCCGCCGACTGGGTCGGACTCGGCATCGGCGGCCTGTCGGTGGGCGAAGCCAAGCCCGACATGTACGCCATGCTCGACGTGGTCAACGAGGCGCTCCCGACCGATCGGCCCCGGTATCTCATGGGCGTCGGCTTCCCGGAGGATCTGGTAGAAGGGGTGGCCCGCGGGGTCGACCTGTTCGACTGCGTCGCCCCCACGCGGATGGGGCGGACGGGTGCCTTTTTCACGACGACGGGCCGCCGGAGCATCAAGAACGCCGCCTGGCGCCTCGACCCGGGGCCGCTGGACGACGAGTGCACCTGCGCGGCCTGCAGCCGCTTCTCCAAGGCCTATATCCGGCACCTGTTCGTGTCGGAAGAGATCCTCGGACTGCGCCTCCTGAGCCTCCACAATGTACATTTCCTTGTTGCGCTGATGCGCGACGCACGCGCCGCTGTTCAGGCCGGCACGTTCCAGGGCTGGAGCCGTGACTGGCTCGCCCGCTATCACTCACGATCGACGCCTTCATGAGCTTCTCCGTCCTTGCCAGCTTCGCCGCCCTGCAGTTGGGTGGCAGCAGTCAGATCGCTTCCATGATTTTCATGTATGGTGCGATCTTCGCGATCTTCTACTTCGTGCTCATCCGCCCGCAGCAGCGGCAACGGAAGGCGCACAACGAGCTCGTGCAGACGCTCAAGAAGGGTGATGAGATCGTCACCGCCGGCGGACTCGTGGGCGAAGTCGTGCACATCAATCCGGTGAACAAAGATGGTGCGGTGAGCATGGAAGACCGCATCACGATCAAGACGGGTGAGTCGAAGGTGGTCGTCGAGCGTGGCCGCATTTCGCGCGTCGGCTCCTCCACCCCGGCGGCCTGAGGTATCCGTGTCGTTGCTCGATATTCACGTCCTGGGTTCGCCGATACTCCGCCAGGACACAGAACGCGTCGAGCAGTTCACGCCGGAGTTGCGGCGGCTGGCTGACGACATGTTCGACACGATGGACAAGGCCAAGGGTGTCGGTCTCGCGGCGCCACAAGTCGGGCGTCGTGAACGGCTGGCGGTGGTCGAGGTGGACGACGAGCGGCTGGTCGTCATCAACCCCGAGATCATCCTGAAGGAAGGCTCGGTGCGCGGCGAGGAAGGCTGTCTCTCGATTCCCGAAGTGTACGCCGACGTAGACCGGTTCTCGCGCGTGATCGTGCGGGCGCAGGACATCGACGGCGTCTGGTACGAAGTGGAGGGCACCGAACTGCTGGGACGATGCCTGCAGCACGAAATCGACCACCTGCACGGCCGGTTGTTCACCGATCGACTCAGCCTGCTCAAGCGTCGCGCCGCGATGCGCGAGTGGGAGTACCAGAAGGCGAAGTACCCGAAGCTCCTGCGCGTGCTCCCCGTCGGCGATCTGCCGAAAGAGCGCGACGCCACGACATCCGACTCGAAGACATAACCGGAGACCGCCCCACCCGTGCGCATTCTCTTCTGGGGCACTCCCGATTTCGCCGTTCCGCCGCTCCGCGCGCTGATTGGCGAAGGACACGACGTGGTCGGCGTCGTCACGCAGCCCGACAAGCCGCGCGGCCGGTCGCGCACGCAGCTCGACCCGTCGCCGGTCAAACGTGTCGCGCTCGAAGAAGGCATTCCCGTGCTACAGCCCGAGAAGCCGCGCGGGGATGAGTTTCTCGACGCCATGCGGGCCCTCGCGCCCGATGTGTCGGTGGTCGTCGCCTACGGCTGTATCCTGCCCAAGGCCGCGATCGACCTGCCCGCCCTCGGCACGCTCAACATTCACGGGTCCATCCTGCCCGCGCTGCGCGGCGCGGCGCCCATTCAGGCGGCGATTCTCGAAGGCCTCACAGAAACGGGCATCACGATCATGCAGATGGTGCCCGCGCTCGATGCCGGCGACATGCTGCACGTGCTCCGCACGCCCATCCAGTCCGACGAGACGTACGGCGAGCTGCACGACCGACTCTCCGAACTCGGTGCTCTGGCCATCGTACAGGCGTTGGCCATGATCGACGCGCAGATCGTGCAGCCGATCGCGCAGGACGACGCGCAGTCGACCTACGCGTCGAAGATCGATCGCGATATGGCGCGTCTGGATTTCACCTGGTCGGCCGAGCACGTGTCGCGCGTGACGCGCGCCTTTGATCCGCGACCGGGCGCCTTTGCCAGCCTGCGCGGCGTGGAGACCAAGCTGTTCAGCGTACGCGTGGTCGGAGACGGTACGAACGACGAACTCGACGAGCCCACGTTGGCGAGCCCGCCAGGCACGGTACGCTCGGCAACCGACGACGGGCTGCTGGTCCGCTGCGGCGAAGGCGCCGTGCGATTCATGGATGTCCAACCCAGCGGCAAGCCACGCATGACCGCCGCCTCGTTGGCGCGTGGCCGTGGCGTGTCGGCGGGCGATCTGCTCGAGCCCGCGTGAGAAACCGCGTGAACACCGTATGATGGCCGTCGTGAAGAAGAAGCCACACAACATGCTTGGCATCACCGAGTCGCGTGCGTCAGCGGCCATGGTGCTGGCCGACCTGCGCAATGGCGCCATGCTCGATGCCGCCTTCGAACGCTACGTCGCTCCGCTCGATGCGCGCGATCGTCGCTGGGTGCAGGAGCTGCTCTGGGGCATGCTGCGCACGCGCAATCGCCTCGACGCGATTCTCGCCGAGCGCGTGCGCGGCGGTATCGCCAAAATCGATGTCGATGTGGCCGATCTGCTGCGGCTCGGCGCCTATCAGCTGCTCAGCATGGGCAGCGTGCCGGCCTATGCTGCCATCGGACAGACGGTCGAGCTCACCAAGCGTCGGCATGGCATCGGCGCCAGCAAACTGGTGAACGCCGTGCTGCGTCGCATCGATCGCGAACGCGAGACGATCGAGCCGCCAGTGCCGAACGAACCGCTGGAAGCGCTGGCGCAGCGCTATTCGCATCCGCGCTGGGTGATTTCGCGGTGGGTTGATCGCTGGGGCATGGAAGACACCGAGCGGCTGTTGGCGGTGAATAACGAGCCCTCGTCGATCACCGTGCGAGCGTACGGCGTGGATCGCGTGCAACTCGACGGCATGCTCACCGGTGCCGGCGTCACCACGCACGACGTGCCGCTCGTACCCGACTCTATCCGCCTCGGACCGGGGGTGGCGCTCACCGAGCTTGGCGCATTCAAGCAGGGCGCGTTCTTCGTGCAGGATCCGGCCGCCACGCTGGTGGCCACCTACGCCTTTGTGCCCGAAGGCGGCGTCGTGGTCGACCTCTGCGCGGCGCCGGGGGGCAAGGCGCTCGAGCTGTCACGTCGCGCGCGGCTGGTGTTCGCGGCCGACGCCAAGATGGCGCGCGTGGAACGCATGCTGACCGGCTTTGGCCGACTCGACGCCACAAACCTTGTCCCCATCGTGTGCGACGCCCGCCAGCCCGCCATCGGCGAGGCCGATGTGGTGGTGATCGATGTGCCGTGCACCGGCACCGGCACCTTCCGCCGGCACCCCGACGCGCGCTGGCGGCTGCGCATGTCCGACTTCGCCGTGTTGCCGGCGCTGCAGCGCGAAATTCTGCTCGCGGCCGCCGCGATGGTGAAGCCGGGCGGATTGCTGGTGTATAGCACCTGCTCGCTCGAACTCGAGGAGAACGACGACCAGATCGAGTCGTTTCTGGCGACGCACAAGGAGTTCACGTTGGAACCACCGCCGGCCGGCACGGTACCGGAGGAGGTGTTGGACAACGGACTCCTCCGCGTATTGCCGCAGCAGCACGGCACCGACGGCGCCTTTGCGGCGCGGTTGCGGAGAGCGCTGTAATGGCCTCGGCGAAGAAGCCCGGTACGCGTACAACGCGCGGACCGATGTCGAAGACAACGCGCACGTGGCTCATTCGAGGTGCCGTGGCGGCCCTCGCGGGTCTCATCCTCGGCGGTGCCGGCGGCGTGGTCACCGTGCGCACGCTCGAACCGGGACGCGCCAACGCGGTGGACTCGGTGCAGGCGGTGCTGGACAGCATCGCCCGCGGCACGATCCCCGAGCCCACGGCCGCGGAACGCGACGTGGAGTCGAAGCGTCAGGCTGACAGTGCGTCACAAGCCGCACAAACGGGCGACAGCGCCGTCAAGGAAGAGGTGCTGCTGCCAGTCCCAGATGTCGTCGGGCTCGAAGAAGGCCCGGCCCGCGACAAGCTGCTCGAAGCCGGGCTGCTCGTGGGCGATGTGCAGTTCCGTGCCAGCAGCAGTCCAGCCGGTATCGTGCTCGCCACGACGCCGCCCGGCGGCAGTTTGCTCGCATCGAGCGGCACCGTTTCACTCGTGATCAGCGATGGACGTTCCCCCGCTGACACGCTGTTCACCCCTCAGCGTCATCCCGCTCCATGACCGTTCGCATTGCCCCCTCCGTACTCAGCGCCGATTTCCGCAAACTTGGGCAGGAAATCGCCATGTGCGACGCCGGCGGTGCCGACTGGATTCACGTCGACGTGATGGACGGTCGCTTCGTGCCGAGCCTGTCGTTCGGCGTGAAGGTGATCGAAGCGGCGCGTCGTTCCAGCTCCAAGGTCATCGACGTGCATCTCATGGTCGTCGAGCCGGAGAACTATTTCGACGACTACGTGAAGGCGGGCGCCGATGTGCTCACCATTCACGCCGAAGCCGCCCCGCATCTTGACCGGCAGATTTCGCGTATCAAGTCGCTGGGGTGCAAGGCCGGCGTCGCACTCAATCCCGCCACACCGCTGTCGGTGATCGAGGAAGTCGCGCACATGGTGGACCTGGTGCTCATCATGAGCGTGAATCCGGGCTACGGCGGGCAGCAGTTCATCGAGTACTCTGTCGACAAGATCGCGCGCGCGCGCCTGTTGCTCGATCAGGCCAACAGCAACGCCGTGCTCGAAGTCGACGGCGGCATTTCGCGCGATACGATTCATCGCTGCTGGGAAGCGGGCGCCGACACATTCGTGGCCGGCAACGCAATCTTCGGCGCGGCGAATCCGCAGGCGGAAATTGAAGTACTGCGCAGTCTCTGTGTGGAGCAGGTATGACGGCCAAACAACAGTGGCTCGTGGTGCTCGGTATCGTGGCCGTGCTGGTGGGCGGCGCATTCACCGCCTCGCACTTTCTGAAGGACGAACTCACCAGCGTTTCGATCGGCTCCGACGCGCCGGGCTTTGCTGCGAAGACGCTCACGGCCACGCCGGCCATGAAGACGCTTACCGATTATCGCGGCGACGTCGTGCTGCTGAATATCTGGGCTACGTGGTGCATTCCGTGCCGCACCGAGATGCCCAGCATCGAAGCCGTGCATCAGGCGCTCGGACCCAAGGGACTGAAGGTCGTGGCCGTGAGCGTCGACAACGAAGGCGAGCAGCAGAAGATCCTCGATTTCGCGAAGGAGTTCAAACTGACCTTCGAGATGTTGCACGATCCGGACGGTTCGATCCAGAGCATTTACCGAACCACGGGCGTTCCCGAAACGTTCGTGATCGGTCGTGACGGTGTGATCCGCAGGAAGATGATCGGTGCGGAAGACTGGAACTCCGAAGGCAATCAGCGACTGCTCTCGTCGTTGCTGGCCGAACCCAAGCCGTAGTGAGTCAGGTCAGTCGCGTGGCGTGGCCGAACGTCGTGCGGGCGCTCTCCGCCATCGTACTCGCGGTGGCGCTGTGGCTGTACGTGCATGCCGTGCATGTCTGACATCGCGTCTGGTATCGCCTGTGATAGCGCGCCGCGCCGCGTGCTCGGCATCGAGACGTCGTGCGATGAGACGTCCGCGGCCGTGGTGTTCGGTACGCCAACCGACATGCGGCTCGAGTCGCTGGTGATTCTCTCGCAGGACGTGCATCGGCTGTTCGGCGGCGTGGTGCCGGAGATCGCGAGTCGTCAGCATCTCACCGGCATCGTGCCCGCCGTACGCACCGCGATGTCCGACGCCAACGTGTCGTTTGATGATCTCGACGCGATCGCGGTCACGCACGCGCCGGGACTCGTGGGAGCACTGCTGGTGGGCACGAGCTACGCCAAGGCATTGGGCTACACGCACAACACACCGGTCGTGCCGGTGCACCATCTCGAGGGGCATCTGTTCGCGACGCTGCTCGAACACCCCGAGGCCAAGCCGCCGTTCACGGCGTTGCTGGTGAGTGGCGGGCACACACTGCTGCTCGATGTGGAAGCCTGGGGCCGCTATCGTTTGCTCGGCCAGACGCGCGACGACGCCGCCGGTGAAGCATTCGACAAAGTCGCCAAGCTGCTCGGCCTGCCGTACCCGGGTGGTCGCCCGCTCGAAGAATTGGCGCGCACCGCCGATTCGCCCGTGCACAAGCATCCACATCGCTTCCCGCGACCGATGCTGCGCAAGTCGGCCGAGCCGGGCGACGACGATTACTACGACTGTTCGTTCAGCGGTCTGAAGACCGCGGCGATGTACGCCGTGCGTGACGCCGAGAAAGCGGGTGTACTCGACGAGCAACGCGCCAGCATCGCGCGCGGCTTTCAGGATGCGCTGATCGAAACACTCGCCGAAAAGGTGGCGCGCGCCGCGCGTCGCTATCGTCGCACCCGGGTGGTGCTGGGCGGCGGTGTGGCGTGCAACCAGGCGCTGCAGGAGGCGATCCGCGAGCGGGTCGCACCGCGCGGCACCGTGTTCGCGCCCATGCCACGACTGGCCACTGACAACGCCGCCATGATCGCCGCCGCTGGGCTGTTCCGGTTCGAGGCCGGCGAGCGGGCCGATTCCACGATGACCGCACAAGCATCGCTGCCAATTCCCGGTATCTTTTCGTAAGCCGGTAGGTATCCGCACTCCCTACCCCCTACTCCCTACCCCTTACTCCTCTGTGCATCCCATCATCCACCACCCCACGGTCTTCAAGTTCGGCTTTCTCGAACTGACCGGATTCGGACTCGCCGTCCTTATGGCGTTCGTGATCGCGCAGATCGTCTGCCAGCGCGAGTTCTGGCGCCGTGGACAGAATGCGGAAGCGGAGGCGATGCCGGACATTGTGCTGGCGGCACTGATCGGCACGCTCATCGGAGCGAAGACGTACTACGTGGTGCTCACCGGCGACCCGTCGGCCTTCTTCAGCCGCGGCGGCTTCGTGTTCTGGGGCGGCTTTATCGGTGCCGTCGGTCTGTGCTACGCGACGATCAAGTACAAGAAGCTGAGCTTCCTGAAGATCGCCGACGTCTGCGGGATCGGCATCGCCGCCGGCTACGCCGTGGGTCGCACTGGCTGCTGGGCGGTGGGGGATGACTACGGTCGCCCGTTCAACGGCTTCTTCGCCACGCAGTTTCCCGAGGGCGCCCCGCCAAGCACCGCGGCCGTGATGTCGCAACAGTTCGGCGTCCAGTTCCCCGCCGGCACGAACATGTCGGATGTGATCGCGGTGTATCCCACGCAGCTGTATGAGACGATCATGGGCTTCGTGATGTTCGCGATCCTGTGGCGCTTCCGGAAGCACGCAAATCTGCCGGGCTGGCTGTTCGGCCTGTACTGTATTGTGGCCGGCATCGAGCGGTTTATCGTCGAGTTCTTCCGTGCGAAGGATGACCGGTTGGTGATGGGATTCTCGACGGCGCAGATCATCGGCATTGCGATTCTGACGATCGGCGTGGCGTTGATGGCGGCGAGGACGAAGCGGAGTGGCCCGCTGGCGACGGCTTGACTTTTAGCTCATGGCTCATGGCCCATCGCCCCACGGCCTTTTAGCCCATGGCTCATGGCCCATCGCCCATGGCGCAAAGCCCATCGCCTTTTAGCCCATGGCTCGTGGCCAATGGCCTTTTAGGGCTGTGGGCTGTGGGCTGTGGGCTGTGGGCTGTGGGCTGTGGGCTGTGGGCTGTGGGCTGTGGGCTGTGGGCTGTGGGCTGTGGGCAATGGGCAATGTGCTTTGGGCCATGAGCCGTGGGCGTAAAAGCCGACTCGGGTGCTCCCCATTGCGGACGGTGGCGGGTGATGTGTATACTCCAACACACGCTTTGAGAACCATTCTCATCTAATGCCGTGGCCCAGATTCAGCTCCCTACCCTGCAGTCGCAAAACACCTCCGCCGCACGGACAACGTGCGCGCTGAACGCGTGTCCGGCAGGGACTCGGGTCACCGTCGTGGACATCGAATGCTCAGGTGACGAGGCCTGCCGCCTTCGCGCGCTGGGCTTTTGTGAAGGCACCAGCGTCAACGTCATCGACGCGCGCGATGCCATGCTCCTCGAGGTGCGGGGTACCCGCCTCGCGCTCGGTTCGGCGCTCACGGCCGGCATCACCGTTCAGCTCGTCAACGCGCGCTCGTAGCGCGACTGGCGAGGCGCCCGACACGCGGCCGGTGCGCCGCGTCTGCGTCAGGATCCGGTGAGTACTCTGCAGAGCCCCCTGTCGCCCGACGATTCGGCGATTGTCCCCCCACATGCCGGCGGCAGCGCGCTCAGCGAAGCCGGCCGTGAGTCGATGCGGGTTGCCATCATCGGCAATCCCAATACCGGCAAGACCACGCTCTTCAACGCCCTCACCGGGCTACGTCAGCGCGTCGGAAATTTTGCCGGCGTCACCGTCGAGCGGGTCGAAGGCGGGTTCAAGGGCCCTGACGGCCGCCGTGTGACCGTACTGGACCTTCCGGGCAGTTATTCCTTGTCGGCGGGCTCACCCGATGAGCAGGTGGCTCTGGAGGTCCTGCTCGGTCGCGATGCCGACCGCTGGCGTCCCGATGTCGTGCTCGTGGTCGCCGACGCGTCGCACCTCGAGCGCAATCTTTTCCTGGCCAGCCAGGTCATCGAGCTCGGCGTGCCGGTCGTGATTGCGCTGAACCAGTTTGATGTGGCCGAGTCGGAGGGACTGCGGATCGACATACCGGAGCTCATCCATCAGCTCGGTGTGCCGATCGTGCCCACCGTGGCCAAGCGCGGTGAAGGGCTCGAACCGCTCAAGAAGGCGCTCGTCATCGCCGCGGGACTGCCGGCTCCCACGCGACAGTTCTCGCTCCCCGAGCCGGCCCAGGACGCGCTCGCCCCGCTCGAGGCCTGTCTCGTGTCCGACGGGCTCTCGGCCGTTGCCGCGCGCATGGAAGCGCTACGACTGTTGGGCATGCAGCGGGTCGGTCCGCATCTCGATCGCGTGCCGGGCCTCGCGGAAGCCATCACGGCCGCCTCGGACGAACTGCGCAGCGTTGGGTTCGTGCCCACTCGCCTGGAATCGGAAGTGCGCTACGCCTGGATTGCGCAGGTTATCGAGCGCACCGTAACGCGGTCACGGCCGGCCGGCTACAACGTGAGCGACCGCATCGACCGGTTTGCCCTCCACCGCGTCTGGGGACCGCTCATCTTCCTCGTGCTCATGATGATCGTTTTTCAGGCGGTCTTTTCGTGGGCCACGCCACTAATGGACGGCATCGAAGCGATCATCGCCGCCGCCGGCGGCGCGGTGGGCAACACGCTGCCCGAGGGCGACCTGCGTTCGCTCATCGTGGACGGCGTGTTTGCCGGTGTCGGCTCGGTGCTGGTGTTCTTGCCGCAGATCGCGATTCTGTTCACGTTCATCGGCCTGCTCGAACACTCGGGCTACATGGCCCGCGCCGCGTTCCTGATGGATCGCATCATGCGCCGCGTGGGCCTGCACGGGAAAAGCTTCATCCCGATGCTGTCGGGGTACGCCTGCGCCGTGCCCGGCATCATGGCCACACGCACCATCGAAGATCCGAAAGATCGCTTGGCCACGATCATGGTCGTGCCCCTCATGAGCTGTTCAGCCCGACTGCCGGTGTACACGCTGCTCATCGGCGCCTTCGTGCCGGCGACGTCGATTTTCCCGGGGCTCACGCTGCAGGGCGCGACGATGCTGTTCATGTATCTGCTCGGCACCGTGGTCGCCCTCGCCGTGGCCGCGATCTTCAAGCGCACGCTGCTCAAGGGTCCCGTGCGCCCCATGATTCTCGAGCTGCCGCCATATCGTTTTCCAAGTCTCAAGTCATTGGGCGTGTCGGTCGTGCAACGCTGCCAGCTGTTCCTGCAGCGCGCGGGTACCGTGATTCTGGCGCTCTCAATCGTACTCTGGGCGATGGCCACCTATCCGAAGGCCACCGTGGATTCGTCGCTGCCCGCAGAAACACAGCAGGAGCAACAGCTCGAGCATTCGGTGCTGGGCCGCATCGGTCACGGCATTGAACCGTTGGTGCGCCCTCTGGGGTATGACTGGAAAATCGGCGTCTCGATTGCCGCCAGCTTCGCCGCCCGCGAAGTGTTCGTTTCCACCATGGGCACGATCTACGGCGTCGGCACGGAGAGCGAGCAGGCACTCACCGAGCGACTGCAATCAGAGCGCAATGCCGTCACCGGCGAGCGCGCCTACACACCGCTGATTGCGGTTGGTCTCATGGTGTTCTACGTGTTCGCGCTCATGTGTATCAGCACGATCGCGGTCACGGTGCGTGAAGCCGGCGGCGGTCGCATCGGTTGGCAGTGGGCCGGCCTGCAGTTCGCGTACATGCTCGCGTTGGCGTGGGGCTCCGCGTGGCTCGTCTACGTGGGCGGAACGGCACTGGGTCTCGGAGGCTCGCGATGATGCCCGAACTGAACACGCAGCTGATCGTCGTCGCGCTGATCGTGGCCGGCGCGCTGTTCTTCGTGGGGCGACGCGCGTGGCGCTCGCTGGCTGCGGCGCGCAAACCAAAGAGCGGCTGCGGATCCGACTGCGGCTGCGGATAACGTCGCGCGGCAAGACGCGTTAGCGAAGTTCGGCGGCGATGCCGGTCCAGGCGTCATCGGCCGCCGCGAACACACCACGCACCGTCTCCACCCATCGCCGCCAGTCGGCGATGCGCGTGTCGAGCGCGCCACCGCGCAGCGCATCACCCGCCAGTCCCATGATCTCGATGGCGGAAAACACGGGCGCTGCTTCCTCTTCGAGGGCCGCTTCCACGGCGCGCTGCTCGGCTGGATCACCGGGGGCTTTTGACGCCGCGATCTCGGCGATGGCCCGTTCAATCTCCGTGGTGAGCGTGCGGGCATCGAGCAGCATCACCTGACGCGCTGGATCGCTCACGCCTTCCACCGAGCGGCGCGCGGCCAGGAACGGCGCGAACCAGCGATCATGCGCGGCGACTGGCGTGCCGCGCGACGAACCGAGCGACTTGAGTCCGCGCGTGAGCTCGGGCATCGCACAGGCGCGATCGAGCAGCTGTAACCCGAGCGGCCGGAGCTGATCATCGCCGCTGAGCTCCAGCACGTCGTTGCTGACGAGATACACGGTGAGTGACGACGCGCCGCCGGCGATGCCCTCGATGCCACTCAGCGACAGTCGCCACGGCGAGGCATCCAGCCAAGCCAGCACGAGCGTCTCCTGATCGAGCGTGACACTGGCCGACGCGTCGATCTCGCGACCACGCACGATGCCGACGACGCGCGCCTGCGCCGTGATGACCGAGGTCATCAGGCGAGGATCGCGGACACGACGGCGTCGGTGTCGGCGAGGTTGGTGAACACGGCCGCAGGAGTGTGCGCGGCCAGATCATCTGTGCTGTATCGACCAGTCGCCACACCGATTGCGCGCACGCCGAGCGAGCGTCCGCAGTGAATATCCGCGGGCGTGTCACCGATGATCACCATGCGGTCACCGGCGATGTCGAGACCGAGCAGGTCGAGGGCGCGACGCTGCGCGACCGCGGGCAGTTGCGGACGCTCTTCATGATCGCATCCGAAGGCATTCACCCGGAACTGGTCGAAGTCGACCTGCACCGCGTTCAGCTTGGCACGGGCTCCACGCTCGATGTTGCCCGTGAGCAAGCCCAGGGTGACATCGCTCGTGCCGCGCAGCGCCTCGAGCAGCGGTAAAATCCCTTCACACAACCGGGCCGGCGTAGCGCCTTCCCGCGTGAGTTCGCTGTTAAGTCCGTGCACGTACTCGTTGAGCAGGTCGTCGAGCCGGCTGGAGATCGTGGCGTCGGTGAAGCCGGCCTCGCGCATCTGTTCGCGCGCGATCTGCCGGTCGGTCTTGCCGTCGTAGCGATAGCTGGTATCACCGGTCGTGCCGAACACGCGCAACAAGGCGTTCTCCATGGCTCGGCGGCCAGCGCCGTCGGACCAGAGCAGCGTGCCATCGATATCGAACAAAACGAGCTTCACGAGGTCTGGACTGAGGATGAAACGGAAGCGGCGCGTTCCGCGAGCGGTCTCGCGTGTGCCGTGCGCGACAGCAGCAGTCCCGCCATGATGAGCGCGGCACCGAGTATCTGCCACACGGTGGGCTGCTCGCCCAGCATAAGCCAGGCAAAGGCAATCGCGACGATAGGCTGGAGGTTGCCGTACATGGCGGTGCGCGTGGCGCCGAGCACGCGTACCCCGCGATAGAACAGCAGATACGCCACGACCAGCGCCCCGATGCCGGCATACGTCACCGCGCCCCACTCCACCAGCGACACAGCACCCCAATCGAGCTTGATGAGATCGGGCAGCGCGATGGACACCAGCACAAGTGCGCCGCTGGCCATGGTGATCGCCGACAAGTGCAGTGGGTGCGCGGTCTTGGTGTACGGCTGCAACAGCACGCTGAATGTCGCCCAGGCGATGCTGCCGAGCGCGATCAGTCCCGCGCCCAGCATGACGTCCCGACCGCCTTCAAAGCCCTGCGCGCTACCCACGACGCACGCGACGCCCAGCAGCTGCAACCCGATGCCGCTCCATCCGCGAAGGGGCAGATGTTCACGTCCCAGCATGCGCGAAATGATGGCGATCCACGCCGGTCCGGCCGCGACCACCAATGCCGCCACGCCAGCGCGTGTGCGCGACATGCCAAAAATGAAGAACAGCTGGTATAGCCCGTTCCCGATCAGGCCAAGCAGCGCTAGCGTGATGATGTCCCGGCGCGACGGCAGCTTGTCGCGCACGCACGCGGCAATCGCGAACAGCACGATCGCCGCCATCGAGACCCGCAGCCCGTTGAACGTGAGCGGCGAGAGCGTGCGGAGTCCGGCCTTCACCACGCTGTAGTTGACGCCCCAGATCAGCGACATGAGCACGAGCCCGAGATCGGTGGTCCCGAAGCCCTGGCGGGGTGCAGCAGCTGGAGTCTGAGGCAAAGTCATGATCCCCGAAATCTAGGCACCGTGCGCGCAGCGGGTGGAATCCCCGCCGTGGGGCCGGTACCTTCCGCACATGCATGTCTCCTTTGCGCTCTTTGCCGACGCGGCGAATATCTCCCAAGAAGGGAAGCTGAACATCCTGGGCGTGTTCGATGCCGTCCATGTGGGTCAGCTCCCGGCCTTGCACCCCCGCGCCACCTTCGTGGTCCGCATCAAGGCCCTCCCCAGCGATGCCGGCGATCACGCCATGACGCTGCGCTGGGTCAACCCGCGCGGCGCTGAGCTGTGGGTGTCGAACGCCGAACTCTCCATCGCGCCGCCACCGCCCGGCACCACCGAACTCGACATGCCGGTGATCGTGCAGCTCGATCTGCCGCTCGACCTCACGGGCGACTACCGCATGATCGTGGAACTGCGCGACGAAAAGCGCGGCGAAGCGCTGCTGCACGTGAAAGGGCAGCCGGTAGTTCCGGGAGCGGCTGCAGGGATGCTCTCCTGAACTGATTAACGGCGCTAAGAATCAACGGCGCTAAGAGTGAACGGCGCGAAGAATCAAAAGCGCTAAGAATCAACGGCGCAACAGCGAACCGCGCGGTGCTGAGTACTGCGTCGCAGTTTATTCTTAGCGCCGTTCACTCTTAGCGACGTTGACTCTTAGCGCTTTTTACTCTTAGCGCCGTTCGCCGTTCAAACCGCCCGCCGTATTCCAATACCTTGCTCTTTCAGCCTCGCTGTCAGCTCGGTTTCCACGCATACGCCGCCGCGCGCGAGCGAGCTGTGGATCATGCCGCCGTTGCCCGTGGCTATGCCGACGTGCGTGATGCGCTTGTCGTCGCGATCCGAGAAGAACAGCAGGTCTCCCGCAGCGTGCGGCGCGGACACGTCGTCGCTCACCAGGACCGTGTCCTCCGCTTGCTGCCACGCGTCGCGACGCAGTGGCACACCGTGCAGCGTGAAGATCCGCTGTACGAAGCCAGAGCAGTCCACGCCCCACGGCGAGACGCCTCCCCACAGGTAGCTGGCGCCGGTGAACAGCGAGCGTGCGCTGCGCACGATGGCGTCGCGGTCGCGTGGGAATTGTGCGGCGCGAGCAGCGGCATCGATCGCCACGCCTTCGATCACCTCGAGCCCCTGCGCCACGCGTGCACCGAGCGGGAGGGCGCGGCGTTGTCCCTCGGCGTCACGTGCCACGCAGCCCAGCGAGATACGCCACGTGGCTTCGGTGCCGGTGAACGGCATCAGATAGCCTACGTGTGTCCAACCCTCGTAGTCGTCGGCGCCGCGCACGTGCAGCCAGTCGCCGCGGCCGTCCACCAACTGCAGCACTTCACCGGCCAGCAGTTGCGACGTGAGCGGCGCGGAGATGCGCGCGTCACTGAGGAGTGGCGCGATGGCCGATCGTACCGTGAAGCGGTCGGCGATGGAAAGCGTCAGTGCAGTGCCCAACGGAGGACTCTCAGCAAAGGGGAAGACTCGTCGCTATGCACGAAGATCGGCCACACCGGGAATGCCGTCGCGACCATGTGCGGTGACGACACCGCGTTCGATGGCGCGCTCGACGGCGGCACCGGCCACGGCTTCGATGCGCGCCAGCGGGACGTCATCGGCACCGGCAAAGCCGGAGATGGCCTCCAGCGGTGACGCGGCAAACAGCACGTCTCCATCGAATGATGTACCGCACGGCGTGATGCGATGATGCATCGCAGCCGTCGAGGCGCGGGCCAACTGCGACAGCTGCGCTTTGGTGAGCGGCGCACTCACCGCGACGAATACCAGCGTGGTGTTGCGACGCACCGAGGCCATCAGCGCGAACTCCGCCGGCGCATCCTGTCCGCGCAGCAACCGCACCGCGTCGAGAAATCCGCCATGCGCATCTCGCGCCCCGGCAATGATGCGACCCTGTTCATCGCGCACATCGCCGAAGGCATTCACCACCGCGAAGGCCGCGGCCAGCACACCGCCACCCTCGGCTACACCGAGGCCCACCCCACCCTTCATCGCGGCGGCTGGCCCCACCGCCTTCCCCACCAGCGCGCCGGTGCCGGCTCCCACGCACCCCTCGGCAATCGACCTGGCCGATGCGTGATCGCAGGCCGCGTAGGCCATCTCCGCCGTAGGGCGCGCATCGAAGCGGCCCAGCGGCGCCAGATCGAAGATCACGGCTGTGGGGACGATCGGAACGACGCCGCCACCCACCGGGAAGCCGCGCCCGCGCTCTTCCATCCAGCGCATGACACCAGCCGCGGCGTCGAGCCCATAGGCCGAACCACCGGTGAACAGAATGGCATCGGTGCGATCGACCAGATGGTCGGGGTCGCACGTGGCGAGTTCGCGCGTGCCGCTCGCGCGTCCCAGCAACGCGGCGCTGCAGCGGAATGGCGTATCGATGCCGCGGATCACGCTGCATCCGGTAGCGCCGTCATGATCGGTGGCGTGTCCGATCGCCAGGCCGAGCTGCTCCCAGGGGGTCATCCCGGAAAGCTAACGCGACTCCTGGATCAGCTGGGCCACGCGGGTCTCGAGTTCGAGCAGCGTGAACGGCTTTGCCAGTACCGGTCGACCCGTCATGCGGATGAATCGGGACGCCGTGGCGCTGTGCAAGTCCCCCGTCATGAACACGACCCGACGCGCCTGATCGGGATCCCGCGACTCGATCATCTCGTACACCTGCTCGCCGGTGAGCCCCTTCATGCGGAGATCGAGCAGAATCAGATCGTACGAGCGATCGGCCAGTAGATCGAGCGCCTCGGAACCGCCCTCGGCCACGTCCACCAGATACCCCGTATTCCGCAGGAAGCGACCGATCGCACTGCGTAGCGTGACCTCATCTTCGATCAGCAACAGCGATCGCGTGGACGTCGGCTCCACAGTGGCCGTTGCCGAACCGTCGGTCGTCACCGGTGAGGTCACCGCTGCCATGACCGGAAACGAGAGGGTGAACGCCGCGCCCTCACCCGCGCGCGAGTGCGCCTCGAGCGAGCCGCCGTGATCGCGTACGATCGCGTGCGTGATCGTGAGGCCGAGGCCGCGGTTACCCTGCTCGGAGCGCGTCGTGAACATCGGCTCGAAGATGCGTGAAAGATGATGCGACGTGATGCCAGGGCCAGTATCACTCACCTGCACCTCCACGCCCTTGTCCCCTTCACACGTGCGCACGCGGATGCGACGCTCACCATCGTGACCGACGAGCGCCTGCTCGGCGTTCACGAGCAGATTCGACAGAGCCTGCTGCAATTGGATCGTGTCGCCCGAAATCGCCGGCAGGTCCTGCGCGGCGTTGAACTCCACTTCGATGTCGTGCGCGCGCAAGCCGTAGCCGTGCACATCGATGACGCGTCGGATCAGCGCGTTCACATCGACGAGGCTTCGCTCACCGGCGGTGTGCGGCGCCTCGCCGGTCGAGTCGAGCAGCTGCGATACGATCCGCGACGCCCGACGCGCCTGTTCACAGATCTGTTCGATCGCCTGACGATCCTGCGGCAGCATGGTGGGCGACGTGGCGTGCAACTCGGCCACCGCCAACAACGTCGCCAGTGGATTGTTCAGCTCGTTGGCCACGCGGCTCAGCGACTGTCCCACCGCCGCCATCCGCGCTTGTTGCGCGTTCGCTTCGCGCGCGATCTCCTCGTTCGTCACGTCGCGGATAATCCCGAGCGCACCCACCACTTCGCCATTCTCGTGAATCGGGGCGGTGGTGATCATGCCCATGCGAGGTCCGTTCGCGCCGACGAAGCGCAGCTGCAGCCGCCGGCGCTGGCCGGCCAGCGTCTCGGCTACCATGGTGCGCGCGATCGCCTTGTCGGCCGGGTGCACCATCGCCGCGAAGTGCTGCCCGATCACGTCCTCGCGTTGCAAACCTGCTTCCTTGAGAAAGCCCGCGTTCACCGAAGTGAAGTGTCCGTGCAGATCACAGGTGCAGATGGCATCGGTCGCCGCTTCCACGAGTCGCATATTCAGCGATTCCGACCGTTCGCGGGCGCGGGACTCGGCTCGTCGGTCGGTGATGTCGTGCAGACAGGCAACCGTGCCCGTGACCTGACCCAGCTCGACCAGCGGCGCCGAGCTCACGCGCACCCATCGACGTTCACCGTCGGCGCGTAGCACCTCGCACTCGTACTGCTGTCCCTCCCCGTGCCTGGCCAGCCGCTCAAACCCACGCACGCTCTCGATCCACTCGGGCGGCGTGAGGTTGGACACCGCTTCGCCCTCGAGATTCGGGCGGGAGAACAGCATGTGCGACGCCGGATTCGCGAACGTGATGCGACCTTCGAGATCGGTGATCACGATCGCGTCCGATACGGTTTCGAGCACCTTGCGATGCCGCTCGGCCAACCGATGCGAATCCGTCACGTCGTCGAACGTGATCACACATCCGCCATCAGGGTGCGGTGCCGCGAGCAGCGAGAACAACCGTCCAGTGGCATCATCGCGCACGAGTTCGCGGGTGGGCACGCCTTCCGCCAACGCCCGGGAGATGAATCGATCGACCGCGTTCGCGTCGAGCGTATCGCTGCTACCCACCAGCGCATCTCGGAAACGGCGGCCCAGCAGCGCGGGAATCGTCGTGCCGCACAGCTCCGCCGCCCGCGAGTTGCAGCGGCTCACGGTCAGCGACTCTTCGAGCACCACGATACCGCTGGCCGTGCTGTCGAACGCCACCTTCCACTCCTGCGTGGCCTTCTCGACTTCCTCGAACAGGCGCGCATTGACGATGGCTACCGCCACCTGGTCGGCGAGGCGCTGCAGTACCTTCCCATCCTCCTGATCGAACGGTCGCTCGCGATTCATTACCGCGATCGACCCGATCGTGCCACGCCCGGTGATGAGCGGGGCGATCACCATGCGCTGGATCGGCGCGAGGTGCTGCACCATCCGATGGAGCGCCGTTTCCGTGCTGCCTTCGTTCTGCACGATCAGCTCGTTCGATACCACGGAGCGCCCGATCACGCTGCCCGTGACGGGCAGGTGCACTCCACTGAGCACGTCGGCGGTGCCGATCGATGCCACGATGTGCAGATACTCGCCGTTCCGCAGCGCGACGCAGGCGCCTTCGACGCCGAGCAGCGAGACGGTATGACGCAGGATCAGCCGCAGGACTTCGCCAAGCCGCAGCGACTCGCCGACCGCGCGCGCCACATCGGCCAGCGCCTCGGTGGTGCGACGTTCGCGTTCGCTCTCGGCATATCGACGCGCGTTGGCAATCGCGGTCGCCGCCTGCGAGGCCATCGTGGCTAGCACTTCCTCATCTTCCGCGGTGTAGACGTCGGCGTGCGTGGAGTGCACGGCCAGCACGCCGAGCAAGCGAATGCCCACGCGCACCGGCACCGCGAGCACCGACGTAGCCGCGCCCGATTCCCCGACCACATCGTACATCGACAGCGGCGGGATAAGTCCCGCGCGTTCGCGAGCGCGATCAGCGTCGCGATCTCCCACGCGCACCGGACGCCCCGTGCGCGCGACTTCCGCCACGATCCCTTCGCCCAGACGCACCGGACCACGGGCGCGTTCGACCCCGCGTACGATGCGCAGGGCGGTGGTGAGGATGTCGGCATCGAGATCAGGGATCAGCACGGCCACGCCATCGGTGCGCACGGCCAGCTGCACCTGACGCGTGAGTTCGCGCATGATCTCGTGCTCGTCAAGCGATCGCGTGAGCGAAGCGCCCGCTTCCTGCAGTCGGAGCAACCGCTCGTGTCGCTGTTCGGCCAAGGCTCGCAGCGCGTCGTAGGCGACGCGGGCCGCCAGATGCCGCGTGATGGCACTGATGTCACGCCGACGGACCTCGCTGGGGCGACGGCCATCGCGCGGCCCAGCCAGCTTCACGATGCCGAGCAACTCACCATCGGATCCACGCAACAGCGCGACAATCAGATCGGTGGGCAGCCAGGTGTGACCGTCTCCCGCCGGATGTGCCTCGGACCCGAAGAACTCGCGGGAGACCCACGCATCGCTGCCGTCGAGCAGGTGCAGGTCTCCTACACGGAAACGCTCCAGATGCGACAGGCGACGACGCCATACGGCACCCGGCAGCGGCTTGAGGGCGAGTTCGGTGAGCGATGCCGTTTCCGGAAGTCCAGCCCGCACGACCGACATCGGGTTCAGCGACCCATCGCGCAACGAGATCACCACCCGGTCGAACCCCATGCCGTGCAGCAGCTCCGCCGTGACATGCACGCGCGCAGCCGTCGACTCGGCGCGATCGATCGCGTCGAGAGACTCCGTCAGCGACAGCGCCGACAGACTGGAAGGAGGAGGCAGGGTTGGTGACATCTGACACGTGAAGACGAACGGGCAAAGGCGGTCGAAACAACATACTGCCCGGTCTGCCAGAACTCAGAACGTCCAGCTCCTAAAAAAGTCGATGCCGATCTGCGGTGGCGTCTGCTGGAACGTGCGGCTTATCCCTAGTCGTCCACAGGCTTGGGCACTGGAGCCCGGCTCCAATCCCAGCGCCACGCTGAGGCCACCCTCAAAACGCCGCTCCACTTTCACTCCCAGCCCCTGAGCGAACAGGGACAAGGCGTCGCCGCCGCCCGACGTCTGGCTGGACAGCCCGCACAGCCCAGTACTGAACGTGAAGTACGTATTTCGGGCGATTTGACCGCCCACGCCAACCCGGGTGGAGGCGAGGATGCCCAAGCCATTCTCCCGGAGGTTGGCGGCATCGCCCGGATTGAGCGCGGTCGGCTCCACCTGCACCACGTCGAACCGGCCACCGGCGAGTCGGCTCGACAGATAGCTGCCGGCCAAACGGAGGGCGAGCGTGGCCCCCTGCTCGGCGTAGGGCGTGCCCAGCAGGGCGTACGCCGGCTCGCCGGTCACCAGGTAGCTCAGCATGTCGCTCTCGGGGAGCGGCGGGTTGTCGGCGCTGGACAGGGCCAGCGAGGGACGGTCGATCGTGCCGGCGATGTTCACGCGAATGCGCACGTCCTGCCGGTTCGAGTTCGGACGCGTCTCGCGAATGGTGTGCAGCGCCGTGATGTCGAGCGCGGGCTCGAGATCCGGGTCGCCGAAGAAGCGCACCAGACCACGCTCGACTTCGAAGCCGGGGCGGGCGATGCCGAGGTTGAGCTGATACGTGCCGCGGTCCACGGTGAGCGAGTCGGCCAGCGCGAGACGCGGTACCTGACCGTCGCGCGACAGCGCGCGCGTGACGCGCAGCCCACCGCCAAGTTTGAGGTTCGCTTCCGGCGAGCGCAGCCACACATCGTCGCCGATGCTCACACGCACGTTGTCGAGCTGCAAGTTCTGCATGATCGCCCGCGGCGCCGACGGCAACAGCCCATTCACGCCGAAGCGGGTGGTGTCGATGATATCGAGATTGTCGGTGAGATCGAGCGCGCGCCTCTGTGCGAGCGCGCGGATGTATACGCGCCCCCGATCGATCCGCACGGCCCCCTGCACGCGCGGTGCATCGCGCGATCCGGTGAGCGTGATCGGCGTGGTGGTGGTCATCACGATCGACGCGGTGCGCGGCTTGTCGACGGCCTGAAACTCGTTCGCCGCCAAACGCAGATTGAAGGTCGGGTTCGCGATTTCGCGAATGCCGATCGAGCCGCTGATGCCGATGGAGTCCTGCGGCGCGCCACTCGTGGCACCGATGCGGCGAATCAGAATGCTGTCGCCGAACAAACCGATATCGGCCCGTGCCTTGTCGAGACGGATACCCAGGTTGTCGAGCGACAGCGACGCACTGTCGAGCCGCACTTCACCGCGCAGTCGCGGACGATCCCACGTGCCGGTCAGCGCGACGTCGGTGAACAGCCTGCCGCGGGCGCGTGTGACGTCGGGGAACACCGACTCCAGCAACGTGAGATCGGTCTGCTCGGTGACGATGCGGCCAGTGAGCGGTTCGTTCAGCTGACGCGTGCGGTTGCTGAACAGCGCCAGATCCAGCGGCAACGAGGCCGAGGCCTGCAGCGCGGGCTTTCCACCCAGTCGCAATGCCCCCTGGACATTGAGGCGCAGCGAATCGTAGTGGGCCGTGGCGAACAGATCGCCGAAGCGCACGCGGCCGGCGACGGCATCGCGCAAGTCGACGGTGCCATCGATGCGGGGCTGCTCACGCGTACCGCTCAAGGCCATCGTCGCCGACGCCGTGCCGCGGGAGAGACCTGAGGTGCGGAGCAGACGACCGATGTCGGCGAGCGCGACGCGATCCGCCTCCACACGGCCGCTCACCACACCGCCCGCCGCCAGCGCGCCGCGCATCGAGATACGGCCGGTGTCGGTGTGCTGGAGCACCAGCGAATCGAGCGAGCCCAGCGTGCCATTCGTGCCGTTGGTGCCGTTGGTGCCGGTTGCACCGGGCATGAAGCGCAGCATGGCCGGCGCGACCAGCGCGAAGCCGCGCGGACGAACCGACGCGCTGTCCACGCGCAGCGTGAGCGTATCGATGGTGACGACACTGGAGTCGCCGTTCCGTGCCAGGCCGCCGGCGATCGCGATACGCGATTCCGACGGCGTGCGCATCTGCACCCCGAAGCGCTCGGCCAATCCGCCGCGAAGGGTGGACTGCCCCGCCGCTGACGCGATGTCGATGCCGGCGAAATTTGCCGAGTCCATCGTGGCGGAGAGGGACCCGTTCGCACCGCGCAACACATCGCGCACGGCGAGATCGACCGACGCCCGCTGCGTGCGAGACGTGGCCACGATCACATCGCGGGCATCGCCCCGGAGGCGTAGATCGAGTCCACGGGCGTCGGTCGTATCGATCGATCCGGAAAGCTGACCCGACAGTTCGATCGATCCGCGCAGCGTGTCGCCAGCGAGCACGATCGCGCGCGTGGTGGAGTCCGACGGCGAAAGCCACGGCCGCAGTCCACCGAGCGAGTCGACGACCATCGAGATCGACAGCGAATCCCGCCGCGCCTTGGTGATCCCGAGGCCGCCGTGCGCGGTGAGTCGGACCGCCGAACTCTCGATCGTGAGCGTGTCGACACGCACATGACCGGAGTCGAAGTGCACCACCGCCGTTCCGCCGAACAGCCGCGCATCGGCCACGCGGGAGAACTGATCCACCGAGGCGCGCAACGAACCGCGCAGTGTCTCGACCGTGGCCGCGCTCATGTCGACGGTGCCGAGTATGTTGAGCGACGTGATCGGAAAGCGATTGTCGCCCAGCAGATTCTGCAGATTGCCGCCGCGCACACGCCACTGTCCGGTGGCACCCATCTCGGGCTCGAGCGCGTCAGCGCTACCGGTGAACGAGATCTCGCCGCCCTCACCCGCGAGTGTGGTCTGCACCTCGAACTTCTCGGCCATGCCGGCGGCCTTGATGCGACCCACCGCCGAACCGCGCAGCGGCAGCGACGGGTACGAGCGTGACATCGTGGTGTACGACAGCGGCACGGCTTGCATATCCACATCGAACTTCACGCCTTCGGTGAGCAGCGTGAAATGTCCGTCGCCGGTGAAGCGCGACGGCAGACCCGGGCCGTCTACGTGTTCGATGTCGGCCTTCGAGAAGTAGGCGTCGTACCAGAGAGAATCGAGGCGCATGGTGCCGCGCGCGACACCATTGAGCTCGGGGAAGAGCGGATTCACGAAGCGCGGCGTGCGCATATCGAGCTGCTGCAACTCGAGATCGACGCCCTTGAGAATGGCTTCGGCCGGCGTGAAGATATCGACGATGCCCCGCACGCGGGCGCGCGAGACCGCACCGGGCACGTGGCTGTCGGAAAACGTGAGCTGCGCGTCGTCGAGCTGCCAATTCGTGACCGGCCCGCCGCGCGCGATCACGCGGCCCGTGACGTTACCCTGCCAGTCATACGGGAACGGCTCGCCGTTGAACCAGCGCAGCAACGCCGTGTTGGCGGGCAAGAGCTCGAGGTCGACATCGTTCACCTTGAGCACCGGTCCACCCACGGCGAACGTCATGTTGCCCTTGAGTCGCGACTTCAGCGCGCGGGCATCCATGTCACGCAATCCGTACTCGAGGATCGCGAGATTCTTCGGGTCGTTCTTGATCGTGATGAAGGTGCTGCCTCCGCCACTCCAGGGCAGCGTCTCATCGATCCACGACATGTCGGCCATCGCCACGCTGTCGCCCTTGAGCTTCACATCGTAGCGCACCGGCAGGCCACTGCCCCACACCACTTTCGCGCTGCCGTGCGCGCCAGAGTTGGCGAGGTTGAAGCTCACGTCGTCCATCCAGAGCGAATCGGCGACTTTGCGCACGGTGCTCTTCATGTTGCGGAACCAGAACGGCGGATAGATCCACACCACGTCCATCTTCCGCATGGCCAGCTTCATACCCGCCGAATCGGGATCGGCGAAGCGCGATCGGCCCAGCGTGAGCCCACCACGCACGAAGCGGTACACGCGCACGAAGCGATTACCGTCGCGGCGCACTTCGCCGTCGAGGCGGGTGAGATTGAACGCGAGCGCGCTGTCGCGCTTGGCGCCTTTGAGGGTATCGGAGAGCACCCACGGCAAGCGCGCCGTGAACGTCAGCTCGCGGATCGTGGTCGTATCGATGACGATGTACTCACCGAAACGACTCCTGGACTTCGACGACAGGATACCGGTCCTTCGGAGCGCACGCTTCCAGTTCCAGTCGTCATTGCCGTAGTCGATCATCGTGATCGACGGCCGCGTGACCTCGAGTGACTTGATCACGATGCGCCGATCGAGCAGATCGCGCGGATCGTAGTTGGCTCGGATGGGACCACTGCTCAGGAACGGCGTGCCGTCGGCACTGCGGATGTCGATCGAGTCGATGGTGATGTCGGTGAACAGCGTCCCGCTCACCTTGCCCACGTAGATCTTGCCCGGAATGGCCGCCGAAATCGCCGGCACCACCACGCGCATGATGGCCGCGCGTCCGCGATCGGTTTGCGTAAGCGCGGCCACACCCCCCACAATCAGCGCCACGATCGAGAGCAACACGGCGGCTGTGGCCAACACCACCGTCCGTCGCCGGATACGACGCGACCCGCGCTTCTCCGGGATCGGCACAGCGAACGCGTCGTGATTCAGCTCGTCATGCGACTCGTCATGCGACGCGTCATGCGACTCGTCATTCGACATCGCGTTGTGGGGCGTCGGATCGTCGCGCATCAGAACGCCTGCCCGATCCAGATGCTCGGATTCAGGCGCCGCAAGAACCCGGTGCCCCGCGTGGGGCGAAAGCTGTTGGGACAGCTGCCCTTTTCCTGCTCCGGCGGCGCGCCAGTTGTGCCCGACGCATTCACCGACAGCCCGTTGCCGGGGCTCACGCAGTACAGCGGCGCGACACCGGCCTGCAGCGGCGCGTTGTAGTACGCCGCGCCCGCCGGCAAGCGATAACCGTTGTAGCCCAGGTCCACGCGAATCGCGCCAAAGGGCGACGCGATGCGAATGCCCATGCCCGGCGTGATCTTCACCGACGGCCCTTCGTCGCTCAGCGACGCGGCCCGCGAGGTCGTGCCACGATTCCACAGCTTTCCGGCGTCGGCGAACACCGCGATCTGCAGCAACCTCGGCGCGATCGGACTCGGGAACTGCGCCTCGAGATTGCCCACGATGAGCGTGTTGCCACCGGTCGGCACCACGCGCTCAGTTACCGAGCTGGAGTCGGCACGATACAACGTTTGTCCGTTGACGGTGTTCGTGTCGTAGCGGCTCACGATGTATACCGCCGGCCCAAGTTCGTTCTGTCGGAAGCCACGCACCGTGGTTGGACCGCCCGCGTACAACCGCTCCTGTGGCGGAATGAAGCCGCCCGTACGCGGCGTCGTGCCACCACCGTACACCACGCCACCGCGCAGATGCGCGACCAGCGTGGCGCCACCACGCAGTGCACGATACCACGACACGTCACCGGTGCCGCGATTGAATTGCTGCGAACGATCGGAGCCAATGAGCGTGCTCGCATGACGCACGTTCAACCGCACCGTACTGCCACCGGTGGGCCGCAACGGATCGTTCACGCGTTCGCGCACGATCGAGTATTCCAACGCGGCCAAACGATTGTTGCGCTGCAAAAACGTGCGCGACTCGTTGTCGCACGCATTGAACACGGCGCAGAAAAACGCGGGCTCCGCCTCGGTACGACCCAGCTCCACCTGATAGCTCAGCGTGCTCGGCACGCGCGCAATCGGAAACGGATCGGTCACCGACAGCGCCCCACCGATCGGCGTGCGACGCAGGAACGCCTTGTACTCGGACAGCGTGGAGCTGAACAGCGTGAGCGACGGCACACGCGCCTGATTGGCCCGCACCGGCTGTCGCACGGTCATCGACGTGTAGTAGTTCAGCGTGCGGCTGTACGGATCGCTGCGCGCCTGTCCCTGACAGAGATTCGGCGCGCCGTCGAGCGGATCACCGAGTCCGATCTTGCTCACACGACCGGTGAGTTCCAAGCGCTGCGCAAAGGGCAGGAAGTCACGATCGGTGAGCGAACCCTGCATGCGGAAGCAATCGAGCGTGGCCCAGCCCAATCCGCCGCGCGCCGCCCAGCGATCACCCTCCACCAGCCGCACCACGAGGTTCACGATCGAGTCGCCCGCCGGCTGGATGCTGTCGGGCTGCAGATCGACGCGCTGAAAGGCGTCGGTCTGATAGAGATTGCGCTGCGCGTCGATGATCGCGCGGGCCGAATACCAGTCACCCGTCTTGAGTGCCATCGCCCGACGGACCGTGGCATCGGAGACGCGCCGGTTGTCGTCGCCGGCGTCTACCTCGAGCGCGATACGACCGAGCTTGGCCCGTACACCAGGCACCACCGACACTTCGACATCGGCCGTGCGCAACACGGTGTTCGTAGTATAGGCCACCAACGCCTCGGCCTGCGGCCAGCCCTTGTTGCGCAGCCGTCGCACGAGGGTGTCCCGACCGGCTTCGAGCGCACCACGATCGAACACGCCACCAACGGCCAACGGGAAATCACGCGCCGCGTCGCGTACGTCGGGGTGGATCTCGAGCCCCTGCAGCGCGAGCGCCGTAATGCGCATCGGCTCGCCTTCGCGAATGGTGAACGTGATCTCGATCACACCGGGCTTCACCGTGGTGACCGTGGTGTCCACCTTCACATCGAGAAAGCCGCGCCGGCGATACAGGGTCTCGAGCCGCTGTACATCCCGCGAGAACTCCACTGGGTCGAGGCAGCGCCGCTCGCCGATGACTGGTAATCCGGCAACGGACGACGGGGATGTGGCCACCGTGGCCGCGAGGGCGACAGCGGCATATTCGCGATTCCCGGCGAATCGGAGCGCACGCACTTCACGGTCGCCGCGATCGCAGGACAGATCCTGGGCGGCGGCCGGACGCGCGACCGAAAGTGTTGCGAGCGCGAAGAGGAGATGGACGAGAGGTCGCACGTTCTATAGCGTTGAAGCTCACGTGGGATCGCCCCTCAGTCAACCGCACATGTCATCGATTCGCCCGTCACGTTCGTTCTGCTCGCGGCTCTCGCCGTACACCATGGTCTGCACCATGCTGGTGAGCACCGTGCTGGTCAGCACGCTGGCCGGCTGCCGCACCGGCGAGGCGACTCCTGACCGTCACGCGCTCATCGACTCACGCGATTGGTACGATCCGCGTTCGCTCGATCCGGCCAAGGCCACTGACGTGCCCAGCGGACGGGCCGTGGCGTATCTGTTCGACGGCCTCACCAAGTTCACCCCCGCTGGTCAGGTGCAGCCGTCGATCGCGCGGTCGTGGGACGTCTCGCCCGACGGCCTGCAGTACACGTTCCACCTGCGTGCCGACGTCCGCTTCCATGACGGCGCGCCGCTGCTCGCGCGCCATGTCGCCCAGTCGTTTCGCCGCGTGCTCGACCCGGCCACCAAGAGCGGCACGGTGTGGCCGCTCTACCCGATCAAAGGCGCCCGCGCCTTCGCCGACGGCAAGTCTGACGGCAAGGGCACCGCACTCGGCATCGAGACGCCAAACGACACGACGGTCATCATTACGCTCGACGAGCCGTTCGCGATCTTCCCGAAGCTGCTCGCCATGCCCGTGGCGTCGATCCTCCCCGACTCGGTCGGCGTCGACTTCAGTGAGCACCCCATCGGCACCGGACCGTGGAAGCTCGTGGAGTGGAAGCACGACGACTATCTCAAGTTCGCCCGCAACGCCACGTACTTCGGCGGCGCGCCCTCCATCGACACCCTGATCGCCCGCATCATCCCCGAGCCGTCCACTGCCGTCGCCGAGTTCGAAGCCGGCACGGTCGACATTCTCTACGTGCCGGAAGACCAGACGCGCGACTGGGAAGAGACCGACACGAAGAAGGCCACGCTCGTGAGCGCACCGGCGCTGCGCTTGTGGTACATGGGCGTGAACGTCACGCGCGGCCCGCTGAAAGACGTGCGCGTGCGACAGGCGATCGCCCACGCCATCGACGTCCCCACCCTCCTCGCCCAGCTCCTCGCCGGCCGCGGCACCATCGCCGCCGGCGTGATCCCGCCCACGCTCGAAGGCTTCGACAAGGCACGGCAGCCATACGCGTACGACACCCTCGCCGCGCGCAAACTCCTTGCTGACGCCGGCTACGCCAACGGCATCGACCTCGAGTTGTGGAGTTCGCAAACCGCACCCATGCCGCGCCTCGCGCAGGCCATTCAAGCGTATCTCGCCACGGTGGGCGTTCGCATCAAGCTCGTGCAACGCGATGCCAGCTCCATGCGCGCCGCCGCCCGCGCCGGACAAACAGACCTGGTCGTGAAGGACTGGTACGCCGATTACCCCGACGCCGAGAACTTCCTGTATCCGCTGCTGCACACCGCGAACCGCGGCGCCGGCGGCAATGTGTCGTTCTTCAGCGACGCCACGTTCGATCGATTGGTCGACGCGTCACGGCGCGAGAGCGACGCGGCCAAGCGCGCGGTGTTGTATGCGGCGGCGGACTCGGTGGGCTATGCACAAGTCGGCATGGTGCCCCTGTTTTTCTACAACGAGGTGTACGCGGTACAACCGTGGGTCAAAGGATTCGAAGTTCCGGTCATTTTTAATGGGCAACGATGGGAGAAGGTTACGATGGGGACTGATAAGAAGCGCTAAGAGTGAACGGCGCTAAAAGTCACAGGCGCTAAAAGTCAGAAGCGCTAAGAATTAGGGGCGAAACTACGAACGGCGTTGGGATGTGCGTGGTCGCGGGCTTTTGGTGACGGTGGTTGGGCATGGGCGCACTACCGTGCGCTATGCCAAACCACTTCGACCTCCGTGTGTACGACGCGGCGTGCCAACTCAGCACCGTCGTGATCGACTCCCTCGATCATTGCGAGTGCAGCCGCGTGCCTGGGCTTTGTGCGCAGTTGATCAGCGCGGTCGGCTCGATCGCCGCGAATACCTCGGAAGGCGCCGGTCGCGGAACGGCCCCACAGTTCCTCAATCAGTTGCGAATCGCCTTGGGCTCCGCCAACGAAACCCGCACGCATCTCATGCGTGCACGCAACGAGGCGAGATTGGCAACCAAGCCGTACTTCCTCTGCGATTCGAAGGCGCTAGTCACCGCAAGGATGCTGGCGTCCCTCATCCGCCGAATCGAGGAAGACGAGGCCCGGCGGAAGAACGAGCGCAGTTAGCAGTTCACGCCGTTGATTCTTAGCGCTTCTGATTCTTAGCGCCGTTCACTCTTAGCGCTTTTGACTTTTAGCGCCGTTCGCCGTTCAATCCGCCCCACCCGCGCGCCCTTTCCCCTCCCGTTTCGCCCGGTACAACGCCGCATCCGCTCTTCCCATCCACGCTTCCACGCCTTCGCCGCCGTGGTACGAGGCGTAGCCGACGCTCGCGCTCAGCGCTGGTGCGTCAGCAGCGAACGGAGGGCCTGTTTCTGCGATCTTCTGCACCAGGCGTTCCGCCAGTCGTCCGGCCACGTTGGCGTTGGTATTCGTGAGAATGACCACGAACTCGTCGCCGCCGATGCGGCAGATGACGTCGGAATCTCCCAAGAAGACGCGGGTCAACGTGTCGGCCGTGGTCTGCAACGTGGCGTCACCGGCGGAGTGCCCGTAGCCATCATTGATCTGCTTCAGGTGATCGAGATCGACCAGCACGAGCGATACGGGCGCGCGATTGAGCGTATGCATCTGCACCGCGCGTTGGGCGGCGCGTTCGAAGCGCTTGCGGTTGCCGAGTCCGGTGAGGGGGTCGGTTTCGCTTTCGCGCTTGGCCTCTTCGAGCTGAGAGCCCAACTGGTCGATACGTTCGGCCAGCATGCCGTACGCGACCTGCTGTGTATCGCGGCGGGTGCGCGAGATGTCGGTGATCGCCGAGATCGCCTGCAGCACTTCGTCTTTCACGGCGTGCGTCTCGAGGCCATGAATGGCGGTTTGCACGCGGGTGATCTGCACCGACGTGGCTTCATCGGCGTGCAGATCGGCCTGCGCCACCGTGTGCACGCGCTCCACGCAGGCCCACAGCGCATCACGCAAATCGGACAGCGCCGACTCCACATAGCGCTTCTCCCGCCGACGATGGTCGGTCAGCGCCCGGGCAGCGCCCCGGTAATCGCGCTCGGCGGCACTCAACGACCCGCGCGACTCGCCCGCCGAGAGCGGAACACCGAGCACCGTGTGGCGACGCCACCGCTCGAGCTCTTCCCCCGCCTCGCTCGACGACACGTCGGGCAGATCGAAGCTCCCCTGCGCGTACGCCGACAGCACCTGCCCGAAGGCGTCGAGCAGCGGCGCGAGGTCGAACGCCTCGTCGGCGGTGGCCACCGCTGATGCGGCCGTCGCTGAGACGGCCGTCGGTGCGACGGGTGACGGGACGACAGCTGGGCGATCGGCGGCAGAACGACGGAATAGCATGAAGGCGACGAGGAAGTGAATCGGATGGTCCCCGGCGACAGGCGCGGGAAGTGGTCAAGAGTATCGGCCCGACTCCCACGGGGATTAATGTTGCTGACATGCTGTCGCTGCTCGCCCGTCGCCTCTTGCTCTCCCTGCCCACGTTGGCCGGGGTGCTGATCGTCGTGTTCCTCCTGCTCTATGTCGCGCCGGGGGACCCGGTGCAGGCCATGGTCGGGGAACGCGCCGACCCGGCCACGATCGCGCGGCTCCGGGCCGAACTTCGCCTCGACGACCCCCTCCCGGCGCAGTTCTTCCACTATGCCAGCGGCGTACTGCAGGGTGACCTTGGCCGATCCTACGTCACCAATCGCCCGATCATCAGCGACATCGCCGAGCGCTTTCCGCGCACGCTGCTGCTGGCCACGGCGGCCATGCTGCTGGCCACGATCAGCGGCGTCACCATCGGCGTGCTCGCCGCCGTACGCCCCAACGGCTGGTTCGACCGCCTCGCGCTCGCCACGACGTACCTCGGGATTTCCTTCCCCGTGTACTGGATCGGCCTGCTGCTGATCGTCCTCTTCGCGGTCACCCTGCGCTGGCTGCCGGCCTCGGGCTACGGTCGCATCGAGTTTCTGATCCTCCCGGCGCTGGCGCTGGGCTCGCGCTCCATCGCCTACCTCGCCCGCGTGACTCGTTCCTCGATGCTCGAGGTGTTGGGCGCCGACTTCGTGCGTACGGCCCGCGCCAAAGGACTGACGGAATCCGGCGTGATCATCCGCCACGCCCTGCGCAACGCGCTGATTCCCGTGATCACGGTGATCGGTCTCGACTTCGGCGCCTACCTCACCGGCAGCATCCTCACCGAAACGATCTTCAGCTGGCCGGGCATCGGCCGCTACGTGGTCATGGCGATCGCACGACGCGACCTCCCGGCCGTACAGGGCGCCGTGCTCTTTCTGTCGGTCGTGTTCGTGCTGGTCAATCTGGTGACCGATCTCGCGTACCAAAAAGCCGATCCGCGGGTGCGGGCCTAGTTCGGGTGCTCCGCCGTAGGCGCCGTGTGTGTGGATAGCCCGTAGTTCACGCGAAGCTCGCGAAGGGCGCGAAGGGCGCGAAGAACAGCAAAACAATTTTCGTTTTTGCTTTTGCAGTTCTTCGCGTGCCTTCGCGTTCTTCGCGAGCTTCGCGTGAACCAGCGATCCCTCAACGACCAATAAAACTCCCCGCAAGCACTCCAGCCGGCACTCAGTCGTCCTTCTGCCCGAACACCGCCAAGTGCGACGAGTGCCCCGGCGCGACCGGTTTCGATGGCCGTGTTAACCTTGATCTCGTCCTTCTCGATGTCGAGGCCCCACTCCAGCAACGTGCCGAGGTCGGATACGTAGCCGAGCATCGGGAGCACGAGCGTGACCGACTTGGCCTTGTCGCGCAGCTGCGCGCACCAGTCGAAGGCCGAGTCACCACCACCGATGATCAGCACATCCCGACCGCGATTCGATGCCGGCGGGGATTACTACGGCGCGCGTCGGGGAACGGTCCGTTTCCGTGCCCAGCACCAAGTGTCCGTCCTCGTGCTCGAGGCCGACCACGCGCTGCCCCAGGTGTTCGAGATAACGGCGGAGTATGGGGTAGGGAGTATGGGGTAGGGGGTCAAACAACCGAACGACTCCGTACCCCCTACCCCCTACTCCCTACTCCGCTGTCGTCCATCTCGCGTATAATGCGGAATGAAGATCTACACCCGAGCAGGTGACGAGGGCGCGACCGCCCTCTTTGGTGGCGGCAAGGTTGGCAAGGACCATCCCCGCGTCGAAGCGTACGGCGACGTGGACGAACTCAATGCCTCACTCGGTCTGGCGCGATCGATCGACATGATGCCCCGTATCGACGAAGTGCTCGTGCCCGTGCAGCGCGATCTCTTCGCCATCGGCGCGCTGTTGGCGACTCCCGATCATGAGAAGATGAAGGAGCAGCTCAGCAAGGCTCGCATCGACGAGCAGCGCATCGAGGAGCTCGAGCGGGCGATCGATGCCTGTGAGGCGGAGCTCGAGCCGCTGCGCAGCTTCATCATTCCCGGGGGCACGCCCAAGGCGGCCGCACTGCATGTGGCGCGCACCGTGTGTCGGCGGGCCGAGCGTCGCGTGGTGCATCTCGCGGCCGATATCGAACTGCCGGCCATGGTGGTGGTGTATCTCAACCGCCTGTCCGATCTCCTGTTCATGCTTGCCCGCGTCGCCAACAAGCGTGCGGGTGCGGGCGAGGTGACCTGGTAGTGGGCGGCGCGCCCCCCGACGCGCTCCAACTGCCGCTGCCGTATCCGGTCTACTGCCGGGCCGGCGTGCGGCAGGCCATCGGGGAGATTGCGCGCCTCGCCGCCCCTTCGCATCGCGTCGCCGTCATCAGCGACACCGCCGTGGCGCGCCTGCATGGTGAAGCCATCGCGGCCCAGTTCCCGGCCGACAGCACTCGGCTGTTCACCATTCCACCCGGTGAGCAGGAGAAGACGCGGGCCCGCTGGGCCGAACTCACCGACGCCCTGCTGGAATGGGGCGCGGGACGCGATACCACCGTCATCGCCGTCGGCGGCGGCGTGATCGGCGACCTCGCCGGCTTCGTCGCGTCGACATACATGCGCGGGCTCCCCGTCGTGCAGGTGCCGACCACGCTGCTGGCGATGGTCGACGCGTCGGTGGGGGGCAAGACCGCCGTCGATACCCCCTTCGGCAAGAACCTGGTCGGCGCGTTCCATAACCCGTCGGCAGTGGTCATCGACCCCGACGTGCTCGCTACGCTCCCCGCCGACGTGCTGCGCAGCGGGCTGGCCGAAATGATCAAGCACGGCGTCATCGCCGACGCGTCCTACTTCGACGCCGTCCTCCGGTTCGCCGGCGCCGTCCGTGATCACGGCGCACAGGCCCCGGACTTCGCCGCCACGATCACGACACTGATCACCGGCAGCGTGCGCATCAAGGCGGAAGTCGTCGCTGAAGACACCCGCGAAGGCGGCCTGCGTCAGATCCTGAACTTCGGCCACACCATCGCCCACGCCGTGGAGCGGGTGCTCAACTTCGAGCTCCTCCACGGCGACGCCGTCGCGATGGGGATGGTGGCCGAAGCCCGCATCGCCGAGTCGATCGGACTGGCGGGGCCGGGACTCGCCGTCGCCATCGCCGACGCCGTGGAGAGCGCAGGTCTCCCCTCCCTCCTCCCCGCCGGCATCAGCCTCGACGACATCATCACGGCCACCCACGGCGACAAGAAGGCGCGCGCAGGTTCCGCCCGCTACTCCCTCCCCCGCGGCATCGGCGAAATGGAAGCCGCCGAGGGCACATGGGCGGTCGCGGTGAGCGACGAACAGGTCGGCTCAGCGCTCAGTTAAGCCCATGGCCCACGGCCCATGGCTCACGGTCCATGGCCCATGGCTCACGGCCCACGGCTCACGGCCCATGGCTCACGGCCCATGGCCTTTTTAGGGGAGCTTTGGGCTTTGAGCTTTTGGGCTTTGGGCTGTGGGCTGTCAGCTATGGGCTATCAGCTATGGGCTATCAGCCATGGGGTGTGTGGCGCCGCCGCAACGCCGTACAGCACAGCTCCCTTCCAAACCATGAGATAGCCGTCACGAACGTGACATTCAACCCGAACACTGGCGCGATGCCGTCCTTAAACTGTCACGTAAATGCCAGAATTACGCGCCTAGCAAAGATTTTCATTGACCGCTCAGTATCCCGCCATTATCGTGGCGTTCCCACCCCCTGACTGGGCCGCGTCTGGACCCGGTCGATAAGGCACATGTTCGGCGAGGGCGTATGCAGGCAGCTGCCGCGACCAGGACCACCGAGGCCCGCTCCAAGGGCTTTTTCCGTTCCTCCCCTTCCACCGCCTTCGATCAATACCTCCACGACATACAAAAGCTTCCCCTGATCACGGACGCCGCCGAAGAGCGTAGGCTCGCTCGGCTCGCCCAAAAGGGAGATGAGGCCGCCGCCGAGCGCCTCGTGACCGCGAACCTCCGGTTCGTGATCAGCTACGTGAAGAAGTATCAAGGACACGGCCTCGATCTCTCCGAACTCGTCGCCATCGGCAACGAGGGCCTCCTCAAGGCGGTCCGGAAGTTCGATCCCGATCAGGGCGTCAAGTTCATCTCCTACGCCGTGTGGTGGGTGCGCCAAGCCGTCCTCAAGGCACTGGCTGAGCAGACGCGAAGCGTCCGTATCCCGCTCAACCAGAACTCCCAGCTCATCCGCATGGCTCGCGGTGAGATGGTGCTCAATCAGGTGCTCAATCGCGAGCCCACGGATGCCGAGATGGCCAAGCTCCTCCAGGAGCCCATCGAGCAGATCCGCAATGCCCGCCAGATCACCAGCACCGAAGTCTCCCTCGACGCCCCCATCGATCGTCAGGATCGCGAGGCGTCCACCCTCGGCGAACGCTTCGCCGGCGAGACGCACACCGATATCGAAGAAGGCACCGACTTTCGCCTCATGCGGGAGTTCATCGATCGCGTGTTCCGGAAGTACCTCACGCCGCGCGAACGCAAGATCCTGTATCTGTATTACGGACTCGATGAAGGGGCAGAAGCCATGACCCTCGAGCGCATCGGCGCCCTCATGGGCGTCACGCGCGAACGGATCCGCCAGATTCGCGAGCGGGCCTTCGAAAAGCTCCGCGAGTCGCCCGATGGACGCGCCCTTGCCGGATTCTGGGGCGCCGCCTGAACTAGGACTCGCAGTACAGAATCGCCGGTCTAACAAGTGCAGTAGTAGCTTTTGCGGCGGGTGTTCGTATTCATACGAACACCCGTTCGTTTTTTCTCCCGGTCTTCCTGGAGCTGCTGTTGCCTCGCGTCCTGATCGTTGACGACGAACCGGGCATCCGCTTCGCATTGAAGCGCTGGTTCGAGCGTCAACACTGGACTGTCTCCGAAGCCGGAGATGGCCAGACTGCCATTACCGAACTGCTGGCGAGTGACGATACCGGCGAGAGCCGCGTTGACCTCGTGATTTGCGATCTGCACCTCCCGCTGCTGTCCGGGGAGGAGCTGCTTCGCACACTCATGGTCAGCCGTCCGGCGATCGCCGCACGCGTGATTCTGTCCACCGGCGATGCCGTCTCCGACGCCGCCCCAGACAGCGCCCTCGCGATTCACCCGCACGTGTTGCAGAAGCCGTTCGAACTCAACACGCTGAAAGCGCTCGTCACCTCCATCGTCAGCTAGTTCCGCGCGCGGGCCGCTATCTTTCGGCATGCGCGATGCTCTGCTCGCCACGCTCTCCGCCATCGTAGGCCCTCGCTGGGTGAAATCACGCGCGCCCGAACTCGTCGCGTATGACGCCGACGGGCTCCCGGGATATCGTGCGCTGCCCAACCTCGCCGTCTTTCCCGGCACGCAGGGCGAAGTCGCCGCCGTTGTCCGCGCACTCGCGAGCGCGAATGTGTCGTTCGTGCCGCGTGGCGCCGGTACCGGACTCTCCGGCGGTGCACTAGCCAACGATGTCGTACTGCTCGGCCTCAATCGTCTCACACAGATTCTCCGCGTCGATCCGGTAAATCGCATCGCCGTGGTCGAACCGGGCGTGGTGAACGCAAAGTTGTCGCGCGCCGTGGCGCCGTATGGATTGCAGTACGCTCCCGATCCCTCAAGCCAGAGCGTCTGCACGATCGGCGGCAACGTGGCCGAGAATGCCGGCGGACCGCACTGTCTCAAGTACGGCGTCACGCTCAATCATGTCGTCGAGTGTCTGGTCATCCTTCCCGACGGCCGTTTCATTCGCGCGGGCTCGGCCTTCGGCGAGTCCGATGAATACGACCTGCTCGGCCTGTTCGTCGGCAGTGAAGGCTGCTTCGGTGTCGCGACCGAAATCACGGTGCGACTCGTACCACTGCCCGACCGCGTGCATACGATGCTCGCCGACTTCCCGAGTGTGAACGCTGCCGCGCGCGCGGTGTCACGCATCGTGGCCACCGGTATCGTGCCTGCCGCGCTCGAGATGATGGACAACGCCACCATTCGCGCCGTCGAAGCCTCGATCTACGCCGCCGGCTACCCCACCGACGCCGCCGCCGTACTGCTATGCGAAGTCGATGGCATCGCCGACGGACTCGACGAAGACGTGGCGATCATTCGCGAGTGCTGCATGGCATCGGGCGCCCGCAACGTGCTGGTGGCCACCACCGAAGCCGATCGCGTCCGCCTGTGGCAAGGACGCAAGAAAGCCTTCGGCGCCATGGGCCGCATCGCCCCGTCGCTGGTCGTGCAGGACGCCGTCGTGCCGCGCACGCGCTTGCCCGATGTGCTCGAAACGATTCACGAGATTGCCACGCGCCACAACGTGCAGGTGTGCAACGTATTTCACGCCGGCGACGGCAACCTGCACCCTAATATTCCCTACGACGCGAATGACGCCGATGCGTCGGCCCGCGTGCACGCCGCGATGTCGGAGATCATGCTCGCCTGCATTGCCGCCGGCGGCACCATCACCGGCGAACACGGCGTCGGTCTCGACAAGCTGCCGTACATGGAAAGCCTGTTCAGCGCCGAATCACTGTCGGCGATGTGCACCATCCGCGACGTCTTCGATCCGGCGCGGCGCGCCAATCCGGGCAAGGTCGTGCCGGTGCATAGCTGCAAAGAATGGCGCGGGGGCAACCGTGCTTAATCACACCGGAAGCAATTTAGAGGCGAACGTGTATTCGACGAGCGGAAGCGGTGCTTCCGGCACGATGCACACATTCTTAAATGTGCGATCTCCTCGCCGCGGTGATTCCCCCCGCCCCACACACGTTGGCCCCCAAGCAGCTTCCCTCGTGAAGTCACACCGTGGCGACCGCGGCTGATGGAGACTTCCGAAATCTCCGCCGCCGTCCGCAGCGCGATCGCCAGCAGTACAGTGGTCCGTGGGGTCGGCTCGGGCACGTGGCTTCACGGCGGCCCCGTGGAGAACGATGCCACTGCCACCGTGGTGAAGCCTCGCGGCGGCGTGATCGAATACACCCCGGGTGACCTCGTGATCAGTGTGCACGCGGGCACGACACTGGAGGAGCTGTCGGCGGTGTGCGCCGCCAGCGGCCAGATGATTGCTATCGCGCCGTATGGCTCACCGCGGTCCACCATCGGTGCCGTGGTCGCAACCGCTACCGCGGCGCCGTTGGCATACGATGACCTCGCCATACGCGATTTGGTGCTCGGCCTCACCGTCGTCACCGGCACGGGTGATATCGTGCGCGTCGGTGGCAAGGTAGTAAAGAATGTGGCAGGCTTTGACCTCGTGCGCCTCAACACGGGCGCGTTCGGCACACTTGGTGTGATCACCGAGGTCAACCTGCGGTTGCACGCGAAGCCAAGTATGGATCATGTGGTCACGGGCACGCTGGACGGGTCACCGTGGGATTGGGTTCCGCGTCTCATCGCGAACCGTGCCCCGTTGCCGATGCAGGTGCGGCTCGCGCCCGATGAACCGGCGCAACTCTTTGCGCGTTGCACCGGCAATGGTGCGCGGGCGTCGGCGTTGCGCGGCATCATGCAGTCGTACGGCGTGCGCAATACGTTTACGCTCGGGCCTTCCGACACCAGCAGCGCCGATGAGCAGGTGCCGATGATCACCGCGCTGCGTCATGTGCCAGACCACGCATTGGTGCTCCGCATTCGCACCGAGCTGTCCGGAGGGGATGCGATGCTCGAACATGTGCGCAAACTCCTTCCCGAGGCCACGCTGCTCTATAATCCGTCGCGTGGATCGGTTCGCGTGATCACCGACCCCGGACACGAAGATGACGTGCTGGTAGAGCAACTTGAGATGCAGTTCGGTCGCACCCCTGTGAACTATTCGCTGGTGGCCGAACAAGGAGCGCCTCCCCGCCACGACACCTCACCAATCCACGCGCCAATCAAGCGCGCCTTCGATCCCCATGGCGTCCTGAATCGCCGACGCGCCACGTTCACGCCTAAACCCTACGTACGATGAGCAGCGTGACGTCAGGCGCATCGACTCCGCCTTCGTGTGCGCTGCCCGGCACGCCGTTAGCCCTGGCCAGCAAAGGGCTCGATGCCTGCGTGCATTGCGGCTTCTGCCTGCAAGCCTGCCCCACGTATGTGAATCTCGAAGACGAGAACGATTCACCGCGCGGGCGGCTCGTGCTCATGCGTCGCATGCTCGAAGGTGATATCGCGCTCGATGATCCCACCACCGCGCAGCATATCGATCGCTGTCTGGGCTGTCGGGCCTGCGAGACCGCGTGTCCGTCGGGTGTCCCGTACGGCGACTTGCTCGAAGCCACGCGCGCCACCATGGCCCCCGTGCGTGGCGTGCCGTTCGTGGCCCGCGCCGTGCTTGCCGTGTTCAAGCATCCGGTGCTCCTGCGTTCTGCGTTGCTTGGCGCACGACTGTTCCGCGCCACGCGGTTGCCGCAGTTGCTCGCGCAAATCTTGCCGGCGCGACTCGCCTTCCCCATGGCGATGATCGCGTCCACCACGCCGGCCAACCTGCGTGCCCGCGCGGTATGCGGTGAGCGCACGATGTCGAACCGCACACCGGTGTCGCCGCCGGTGTCGCCGCCGCTGGCTCCAGCGGTGTCGGCCACCTGCCTCACCGGCTGCGTCATGTCCGGCCTGTTTTCACACGTGAACGACGCAACGGATCGTGTGCTCACGCACAACGGCTTTCAGCTGCGAGCCACGCGCGCCCAGGGCTGCTGCGGCGCCCTGCATGCGCATGCCGGCGATCTCGAAAGTGCGCGCGCGCTGGCCCGCATCAACGTGGCCGCCTTCGAGCAATCGGGAGCCGACGTCATCGCGGTCAACTCGGCCGGCTGCGGCGCCATGCTCAAGCAGTACGGACATCTGCTGCACGACGATCCCGCGTGGGCAGCACGGGCCGAGCGCATCAGCGCGCGCACGCGTGACATCTCGGAGTTGCTGGCCACCGTTGGACCCATCGCCGGCACGGCATCGGTGGCGCTGCGCGTCACGCACGATCCGCCCTGTCACCAGATGCATGCCCAACGCGTGGTGTCGCCACCACTCGCGGTGCTGCGCGCCATTCCCGGACTCGCGCTCATTCCACTCGAAGACGCCGATCAATGCTGCGGGTCGGCCGGTATTTACAACCTGGTTGAGCCCGATACCTCCGACGCCGTACTCGCACCCAAGCTGGCGCGCATCGCCGAGAGTGGTGCCGATTGGGTGGCCACCGGCAATCCCGGCTGCATGATGCAAATCGGCGCGGGCTTGCTGCGCAGTGGGTCGCGCGCGCGTGTCGTGCATCCCATCGAACTGCTCGACGCGTCGTACGAGCGCGAGACGTGACATCGATCGGCGCCGGTCGCGTCGTGATCATCGCATTCGACGGCATCGTCGCCGATACGCTGCCACTGCGCGCCAAGGCTCTCGCCGATGCGATAGCGCGCGAGTGTACCGTACTCGACATCACCGTTGGCGCGGTCGAACTTCAGGCGATGCTGCTACCACGGCTACCAGGCCGCACGTTACAGGAATGCGCAACGGCCGCGGTCACCGAGCTTCCGGTGTTGCAGCATGAGCGGCTGCGTCATGATCTCACCGCACACGACCTCATCGCGATGCGCGCGCAGAACGCGTGGTCGGCCACGGTCGCGCACGGTATTCCACTTCGTGAAGGAGTGGGGTTGCGCATCGCGACCATGGTAGCGCGTGGGGTGCGCGTGGTCATGCGCAGTGATTCTCACCGCCGGGAAGTGGAACCGATCTTGCGCCTCGCGAGTCTCGAAGACAGCACGTTGTTCGTGCGCTGCGCCGATGATCTGCCGCACAGAGCAGGGGTCACGTCGTTGCGGGCAAGCTTTGAAGCGATCGACACCCGTCTTGAGCGTCAGCGACTTCCGCGCGAACAACGTGACGCAGTCGAGGTTGCCGACGGAACGGCGGCGTTTGCTCTGGGGTTTTCAGCAACGAGCCGCACTGCGCTCTGAGAGCGACTAGCGCCTGGAATGGTATGACCCAGTGCGTGTCATATATCACGAAGTTCGAATGGAGGCCGCGCGAATGTTGCCACGAGCGGTTAGTCCCCGATACCTTTTCCAAGCTGATCTATTGCTGAAGTCTTTGTTGAGGTGTGCCGTTGTCCGACGCTGACGCGATCTCCCCGAGCATCACAAGCCTGACGCCTCCGGAGCTGTCACCGATGGTGGCGCCTCCGGCTGTGCCTCAGGCTGTGCATCTGGCGGCGCCTGTCCTTGTGTATCCGGAGCCGTTGTCGGCCCATGACGCCGCCGCGTATAACGATCTGCGCAGCGAGTCGGCGTGGTTCGAATCGGCTGGTCAGTGGAGCACATTCCGCGGCCCGAAGGCCGCCGAGGCGCTCAATGGACTCGTCACCAACGACGTCACGCAGCTTCGCCCCGGCGAGGGTCAGCACGCTGTGGCGCTGACACCCAAGGGTAAGGTGCTCTGCGACATGCTGATCTTCCGCATGGACGAGGAGACGTTCATGCTCACGCTGCTGCGCACGTGCGCGCCGCAGTGGCTCGCGACCGCTCGCAAGTACGTGAACCCACGTCTCGCGAAAGTCGACGACGAATCGGACAAGTGGAGCACGTGGATGCTGTACGGCGCGCAGGCGCTGAAGGCCGTGGCCGCGCTCGGCGGCGCCAATCACACGGTCGAAGATCTGGGCGATGTGATGATGCAGGGACTCGCCGAGTGGAAGCTGTGGCAGCATGGTCTCTGGAATATCGGACCGGTCAACGTACGGCTCATTCGCGCGCCGCTGATGGGCACGCTGCCTGGCTTCATCATCATGGCGGATACCCGTGACGCCGAGGTCGTGCGCGTGCGTCTCGAGAAGTCGGTGTACCGGCACGCCACGCGAGCGGTGTGGAATACCGCACGCGTGGAAGGCGGACGTCCGGCGTGGGGACTCGACATGGACGACAACACGATCCCGCAGGAAGCGAATCTCGACACGCTGGGCGCGATTTCATTCACGAAGGGCTGCTACACAGGACAGGAAACCGTGGCCCGCATCCACTTCCGCGGACACGTGAATCGCCGCCTGCGCGGACTCCTCGGCGCGTCAGCACTGCCGCAGCATGGCCAAGTGGTGGACGCCACCGGCAAACTGGTGGGCGACGTGCGCAGCTCGGTGATCTCGCCGCGCCTGGGGCCGATCGCGATCGCGATGCTGCGACGGGAAGTGCAGGAAGGCGACACGGTGATCGTGGAAGGCACCGAAGGCCCGATCACCGCCGAAGTGCGCGAACTTCCGTTCCCCGAGTAGTTCCGAAGCTCAGAACTGAGCACTGAAGTTCGCTGAACTCTGACCACTATACACGGTCAGACGCCTGAATTCTGACCACTGACCACTGGGCCGATGGTAAAGCGCCAGTGTTCAGTGTTCAGTGGTCAGAATTCTGACATCAGACGTCGGCGGATTCAACCAGTGAGTGCAACAGGGCGTAGTTGCACACACTCACTGGAGCAACGAGATGGTGGAGCGAGGTCGACCGGGGCTATCGAGGGCGGAGAAGAACGTGGTGTGGGTGCAGTATCGGGCGGGAGCGTCGTT